>NZ_JAAHHG010000037.1:9034-45200 GCF_010692555.1 Okeania sp. SIO3B5
GGCAGCTTCTATTCGTGGTTCATTAATTGAAATAAAAAAAATCAATCTTCAAGAAAATAAAAAATCCTATTATATAAAACAAGACCAGTGGCAAGAAATATTAGAAGAAGCCATAGAAGTTGCAATTAGTGATGCTAGTGTAGAAGTATTTGATGGAACTTATACACCTTTTCAACTTTTAGATATGGTTGATAAAAATCAAATAATAACAATAGCTCAAAATTTACTGGCACTCACTTATAACTACTCTAAAAAAGAATTACCTGCAATAGTTAATAACTTTTTGACTGAGTTGCCTGGTGGAGAAAATTGGAGATTAGGAAAATAATCATAGGGAGTAGGAAGTAGGGAGTAGGGTTCTGAGAAATAAGGTATCTTCTGTGAAATTGGTATAACAACTTGTTAAGTTACGAGTAAAAAGTTTAGAACTTACCCAGAGACTATAATATGTCTAGCGTTCAAAACTATAACGTTATGGTTTTTGAACTTGATATAGGGAGTAGGGAGTAGGGTTCTGAGAAATAAGGTATCTTCTGTGAAATTGGTATAACAATTTGTCAGGTTACGAGTAAAAAGTTTAGAACTTACCCAGAGACTATAATATGTCTAGCGTTCAAAACTATAACGTTATGGTTTTTGAACTTGATATAGGGAGTAGGGAGTAGGGTTCTGAGAAATAAGGTATCTTCTGTGAAATTGGTATAACAACTTGTTAAGTTACGAGTAAAAAGTTTAGAACTTACCCAGAGACTATAATATATCTAGCGTTCAAAACTATAACGTTATGGTTTTTGAACTTTATGTATAGTACCTTGGTCTAAGTCCTGAAGTTGTTAGCTTGTGGGTAGAGACTAGGAAAATAATTAGGGTTTGGTCTCCAAACCCCTACAGTTTTTTTCACAAGCCATTGCATAAAAATCAAGAGACGATTTTTCCGACTACCTCCTTTATGATTCCCATTTTTTCTGACTCCTAACCTCCTAATTACTTCCTGCTTTTGACTTTGTAGACTTCCTACCACGACCAGACTTTTTACTACTAGCTTTAGCCTTCAAAAGTTCTATCGCTTGCTCCAAAGTTACATCTTCAACAACCGTATCCTTTGGCAAAGAAGCATTTACCTTACCATGCTTCACATAAGGTCCATAGCGACCATCATAAATACCTACTGCCTCACCATCTTCAGGATGTTTACCTAAATCTTTAAGTGGAGGTGCAGCCTTAGCACTGCCACGCTTCGCCCTTTTAGGTTGAGCTAATAATTCCAAAGCACGTTCCAAAGTAATAGTCAAAACATCATCCCCAGCTTTCAAAGAGCGATAATCTTTACCAAGCTCCTTACCTTGGTCGTGAACAACATAAGGACCAAAACGTCCTAAATTAGTTTGAATTTTACAACCAGTTTCTGGGTGAGCGCCCAAAGTACGAGGTAAAGACAATAACCCTACCGCCATATCCAAAGTTACATCTTCCATCTTTACACCCTTCGGCAGTGAGCTTCGCTTTGGTTTTTTCTTACTTCCCTCTACCTCATCACCCAACTGTACATAAGGACCATAACGACCAGTCATTATATAGATAGGTTTATCTTCTTCTGGATGAATTCCTAACTCCTCAGGACCTTCTGTTTTTTGCTTCAGAATTTTCTCTATTTGTTCTGGATCTAAATCTGATGGAGTTAAATCTTCAGGAATAGAAGCCTTGACAACACCTTCACCATTTTCGGCCTCAATATAAGCACCAAACTTACCGATACAGATACGATAAGTCATCTCTGGTTCCTCATCCAAATTATCCAATTCAATGGTACGGGCTAACTTGGGGTCAATATGCTCTTCCTGTTCCTTAATTTGAGTATCCAGTCCAGTTTCTCCAGAATAAAATTCTCGTAGATATGGCAACCATTGAGCTTCACCAGTAGAAATATCATCCAGAGTCTGCTCCATACGGGCAGTAAACTTAACATCCACAAATTCAGGAAAGTGTTTTTCTAATAGACTTGTCACCCCAAAAGCAGTAAAAGTCGGAACCAAAGCATTATTCTGAAGTTTGGCATAACCACGGTCAACAATAGTACCAATAACAGTAGCGTAAGTACTCGGACGGCCAATACCTTCACTTTCCAGAGTTTTTACCAGAGATGCTTCGGTAAACCTAGCAGGTGGTTGAGTTTCATGCCCCACCACTTCTATTTCTTTGCAATTTGGATGATCGCCTTGTTTCAGAGGAGGTAAAGGTACTTCTTGATCTTCCAAAGCTGCTTCTGGATCATCAGAACCTTCAACATAAGCCCGAAGGAAACCAGGAAAGTCTATACGCTTACCATTAGAACGAAAACCTGCATCTTCTACTTGCAAGTTAACTGTAATGTGAGTTTGACGAGAGTCAGCCATTTGACAAGCTACTGTCCGTTTCCATATTAAGTCATAAAGAGCAAGTTCTTGACCACTCAACCCTGTTTCCTGGGGCGTGCGAAAAGTTTGACCAGCAGGGCGAATAGCTTCATGAGCTTCCTGAGCTCCTTTACTTTTAGTAGTGTATTGTCGTGGTTGGGGACTCAGATATTCTGGACCATACATTTTTTCCACACAACTCCGAGCAGCAGCGATCGCCTCATCAGACAAATGTACTGAGTCTGTCCGCATATAAGTAATAAAGCCCTGTTCGTATAGATTTTGTGCTGTCCGCATAGTTTGTCTAGCACCCATTCTTAGCTTACGGTTAGATTCTTGTTGTAAAGTAGAAGTGGTAAAAGGTGGTGATGGTTTACGCTTAACAGCTCGTTCTTCAACACTGTTAACAGTCCAAGGTTTATCCTGCAGCCGTTCCTTCAGAGCTTCTGCTTGAGCCTCATCCAACAAAACAACATTTCTACCCTCAGCTATTTTCCCTGTATTTTCATCAAAGTCACTACCAGTAGCTACTTTTGTCCCCCCAAGAGTAACAAGTTTAGACTCAAAAGGTTTGTTTGCCTGTTCTAAACTGGCCTTTAAATCCCAATAACCTCCTTGTTTAAAAGCTCGACGTTGACGTTCTCGAGTTACCAATAGTCGAACTGCTACTGACTGTACCCTACCTGCAGAGAGACCCCAGGCTATTTTTTTCCAAAGTACAGGAGAGAGAGTATAACCATAAAGTCTGTCCAGAATACGTCTTGTTTCTTGTGCTCTGACTAACTGTTCGTCTATGTTGCGACAATTTTCGATCGCCTTACGGATAGCTTCTGGAGTAATCTCGTGGAATACCATCCGTTTAGTAGGAACTTTTGGTTTTAGTAGTTGCAGTAAATGCCAACTTATGCTTTCCCCTTCCCGGTCTTCATCTGTGGCCAGAACTAATTCATCAGCTTCTTTCAAAGCATCTTTGAGTTCTTTCACGGTTTTCTTTTTATCTTTAGGGACAACGTAGACGGGTTCAAAATTTGAGTCTACATTTACACCTAAATGTGCCCACTTTTCTCCTTTATATTTTTCTGGTATTTCATCAGCAGAAGGTGGCAGGTCACGCACATGACCCATGGATGCCTCCACACGGTAGTCAGAGGGTAGATAGTTGCGTATAGTGCGGGCTTTAGTGGGAGATTCTACAATAACAAGGGTTGACATAAGACTTTATTTAAGATAATACAAGCTGGGATTTTATATTAGGAATGATATGCACTGGTGGTCAATGGGTCATTTCAATTATCAGTTATCAGTTATCAGTTATCAGTTAGCCTCCTCCGGAGGAGCTACGCTAACAGTACCTCTGCAATCAGGAGGCTTGAAATCTGGAATATTCTCTTTTTTTATCTCCTTAAAAGGGGAGGCTATTGACCAGAATTTTTTGGTCAGGATAAATAGAATTTCATTGTTTAGTTTGGTTAGGCATTACAGTATAAAGTCCTATTTTTTCTACGCTATCTTAATTTTTTGTTTCTGCCAAAACCTATAGCAATTTGCAACTTTACAAAGTACTGAGTTACTGGGTTTTTTAGATTTTTACTGAACAGAGAACTGGTATTAGAGCATTCTGGGTTTTGCTCCATCTTTATAATTAACTTATCTGCAATTAGCTATATGTTTGATGGACATAGGCTTTTATTTAGTAATCACTTTATAAGATTTGCTAGCATGACTTATTATTAATGTCAATATAATTAATAATTTTTTTATATTAGACCTCTTGCAGAAGTAAAAATTAAATCTTTTTGGGTCGATTTTTCTCAAAATCTATCAGAGAACCTTGAAAGAGGACTCCCGCTATAATTCCTAATTTAGCGGTGAGATGAATTTCAACAAATCTATTAATTGAGCGGAATGCGAATCAATCCAGTATCAGTTATAATATAGTTATTAACAAATGACAGTGGCATCGGTCAATTTATCAATGAAATACTTCCTTATGTATGCTGGAAAAGAGGTAAGTATTATGGAAAAGTTGACAAGGATTATACTTCTCAAGAATGCCCATTATGTGGGCAGATTGAAAAGAAAAAACTCTCTGATAGAAGACATAATTGCACCAACTGTGGTTATGAAATAAATCGTGATATAGCTGCTGCACCCACCCCCATCCCCTCCCGGGAGGGGAGCAAGAGGGGTGGGTGAGGTTTAATAGCCGTGGGGCACACGGTTAAAGAAAAGCGCACCGCCTGCGCTGAGGTTTCCGAGCGCGTAAAGACGGAGCAAGAAAGCTTGTGGAGATGGTAGTAGCGGGGGTACAACTCAGTTTATTTGATTTGTTGCCTAGTTAAGAATCTGCGAGACAAGAATCTCCCTTTATAATCACCAGATTTAACGGTGAGAGTGTCAATCCTGTGTTCCCCATTTCGGTTGTCCTGGGTCGCGTAATTGTGAAGATATATATTTTTTAATTTCTCCCCCCCATCCCCCCACACTAATTACTCCAATGCTACCGGAAATGTAGAATAAAATTATAGATATAGCACTACAAGAATTGGGCACGGACATTTTTCAATCCTAAAACCCTTTTACAGTTTGCTATTCCCTGTTCCCTGTTCCCTGTTCCCTGTTCCCTAGCGCATAGCGCTATAATTCTTAAGATTAAACTATGAATGTAACACTTGAAGAAGTAAACACCATTGACGAAAAACTTTCAAAACGTCACATAGACCTCGATGCAGGTGGTTACTTTATTATTTTTCTTGACCGAGAAGCAGGTTTAATATGTGCAAAACACTTTACTAATATTATTGACGACCGTGGTTTGGCTATAGATCCAGAAACAGGAAAACCAATTCCAGCAAAAGGCAAAGTAGAACGTACTCATACAAGAATATTTACTGCGAGAACTGCAAAAGAAATATGTGTAAAAATATTAGAAGAAACCCGCCCCTGTCCAGTCACAATGTTAGATCATGCTGCTTATTTGGGGCGGGAATTTGTGCGTGCAGAAATAGCTTTATTAAATGGTAAGGAATATATTCAGGATTAAGAAAAACCTTGATACCAAAAATAAGTAACCATCGGTACAATGGTAGCTACAACTAGCAATACAACAACTAAGATAGTTGCACTTTGATCGTCAGTTTCTTCTGCTGATTTAAAAGTAGCTACTACTTTTCCTGCAAGCTCATCCTTAACTTCCGGAGGGCCTGGATCAGATTCTCCAGATAATACAGCACTTAGGCGATCGCTAGCAGCTAAAAAAGCCTCATTATATTTGTTGCCATCTCTAATAGGTACTTGAATAGTTTCATCAACTATACTCTGAGTAATGTCATCAGACATTAGTTTTTTAACTTCATCGCCGATCTGAATAGCATCATTATTGGTGAGAGTATCTAATACTATTAAAGTTTGATTGACTTTTGTTTCTGGAGTAGGAAACCATTTGTCAAATAGCTTTTCCGTAAAACTATCCACAGTCTCACCATAGTCTAGACGACGGATAGTAACAAATCTAACTTCATTCCCAGTAGTATTGGCCAAATTTTCTAAAGTATTGTTCAGTTTACTTTTTGTTATCCGACTCAAAACTTCTGCATCATCAACGATAAATGTACTATCCCCTGCCACTAAACTTGGCATTTGATAGACTCCAGTTGCGGATGCAGAAGATACTGGCATAATAGTAGCCATAATAACTAATAGCAGAGATACTATTAAAGTATGAAGATTTTGAAAATTGAAGGTTTTATTGAATAGTTGTACCATCAGATACTTTCCAATGCTTGGTAAATAGTTAATTTTTTTTGAGTAAAGCTTTTTGCCACAGTCTATAGATAGTGGGAAAACTTTACTAGACTTTAATTTACTTTACCATTCTTATATCATCTCCGGTTGAATAGTTACACTTTGGAGGAATGAAGGCAGAAGGCAGAGGGCAGAAGGGAAGAAAAGATTAGAAAGGATAAAGTTTTTTATCACTAATTATCCGGATATAATATTACTATATAGAGAGCAAAAAAACTAAACAGAACCCACACTAGGTAGAGGAGGAAGGCAGAGGGCAGCTATGCTGAAAAATTTATAAAAGAAGGGCAAAAAAACGCGATCGCTATCACCGGACTTTGTATAATATCGTGTGTTAACACTTGACACGCACTGCTTAATCAAACTGATATAAAACGTCACATAGCGTGATATTTTAATGTTTACTTCCTCTACTTTTTTCTCTGGAGGAATTGTTTCTATATTGTTATGTTAATTCTTTGTTTCTCGGCTTTTTCGTGAACCAGCTTGATGTTAACAAATTATTTCTGTCATGCCTGAAAGGATGAATATATATGATTTTTTACTTCTGAAGGACAGAAATAATACCAGTTTTTCTTCTCATCAAATACCTTAGATTTTATTCCCATCAATGCCTTCATATTTATTTAGCAACACTACAGCATAAGCGGCAATACCTTCTTCTCGACCTACAGGACCTAATTTTTCATTAGTAGTAGCTTTAACGCTGACTTGATCTGCTTGTAACTCTAAAGTAGTAGCGAGGCGCGATCGCATTTCTTTTATATGTGGTTTGAGTTTAGGACGTTCTGCTACTACTACTGAGTCAATATTACTAACTTCCCAGCAGCTAGCCTTAACTAAATGATTTACACGATTCAACAATTCTATACTATCAGCTCCAGCCCATTGTGGGTCGCTGGGGGGGAAAAAATGGCCAATATCACCCAAACTCAGAGCGCCCAACATTGCATCCATAATTGCATGGGTCAAAACATCCGCATCGCTATGACCAAGTAATCCCATTTCATGGTCAATTTTGACTCCTCCAAGTATTAGAGGTCTTCCAGGTCCTAACTTATGGATATCGTAGCCATTACCTATGCGAAGATTCATTTTTCTAACTTATACCTTCAATAGTAGCTTGTTATCAGATTATTGTATAATACCAGTTTGATAAATCTTTGCTACAAATATTTAGGTTACTGCGATTGAGTCAGGAGACAGGAGTCAGGAGACAGAATAAATAAGTTTTATACCATTTTTCACATAGTAATTTATCTTTTTCGTCCAATAGATATTTCCTATAAATTATTTTAATACTCCTTATTATTTGTAGCATTCTTTTTTCAAATTGGTATAATACCATTTCTCAAAAGTTTTGCTACATCTCCTTGGGAGTAGGGAGTAGGGAGTAGGGTTCAAAGGCATAAGATATTTTGGATTAATGCAGATAATCCTCTACATTCATTACTGAATTATGATTATTACTTAATAACTGAAGTTCATCGGAAGTATAGCATTAATGCATGGGAATTGGTATAATATATCTTGATTGCATAAAACTACTTTTTTGTATTAATTTTATTGTCAGTAGAGGTAAGTTGTGGAGATTATATTAACTAAACAAGTGCTATTAACGGATAATTTTTTTTTAGAAGAAGATGAGGGAGAATTTTTTTTAGTTAATTCTCAACAAGAAGGTGAAGATTTTGTGTTGGATGATATGGCTGCTAAAATGCTATTCGCTTTAATAGGTTCCGGGTCAATTCAAGAGGCTTATGAGGATCTTTTAGAAGAAGAGCAAGTAGAGCCAGAAGTACTTAAAAATGATTTATTAGAGTATATTAGAGATTTAAGAAATGACGGCATTGTGAAAATTATCGATCAAGAAGATAATTTATCTGTTGTTAAAGAAGGGTAAAAAAATAGTCGATAAATTTGAGCTATATCGTGAAAGTTAACTATGATTTTCTACAAAAAAATTCAGCTACTAATTCAATAGATTCATAGGTTAAATTATCTATAATAATAACTATTTAATTCCACACCTGCTTTACTATTGAATTTTGCCCCCCTAGCCCCCCAACTTTGGGGGGAACAAGAGTCAATTTGCTTGCCCTATTCCCCCAATTTTGGGGGATTTAGGGGGCTTGGATGTAGCAAATGGGACTTCTCAGACAATCTCTTACTGATACTAAATATTAAATTAATTTTCACATTTACTTCTAAAAAAGAAGCTTCAAGACTATCATTCTATCAAATTATCGTCATTTTTTATCAAGTCTGGACGACGAGATTTTGTTCTTTGAATTTGTTGTTGGTAGCGCCATTCTGCTATTTTGGCATGATTTCCAGAGAGCAAAACTTCTGGTACTTTCCAACCACGAAAATTAGATGGTCGAGTGTAATGAGGATAATCAAGTAATCCAGATTCAAAACTTTCGTATTTCAGTGAATCAGCTTTACCTACTGTTCCTGGAAGTAACCTCACTACACCATTAATTAAAGCTAAAGCTGGTATCTCTCCACCTGTAAGGACAAAATCTCCCAGAGATACTTCTCTAGTAACTAAATATTGTACTCTTTCATCAATACCTTCATAATGACCACAAATTAAAATAAGTTGGTCATAGCCTATAGCCAACTGCTTAAATAGCTGCTGACACATTGTTTCTCCCTGGGGAGTTAAAAGAATCACTTCTCGTCGCGGTTTAGTTGTTAATGACTCTACAGCAGCAAATATAGGTTCTGGTTTTAACACCATTCCTACTCCCCCACCATAAGATTCATCATCAACCTTATGATACTTATCTGTGGTATAATCGCGAGGGTTAACCAAATTAACCTTGGCAATCTCTTTATCAAGGGCTTTCCCTAACAAGCCTGAACTTAGGGGTGTTCTAAAAAAGTCTGGAAACAGAGTTATAACATCAAATAGCACAAAACTTAAAAAATATACTTAGAGTGTCTTAAAAAATATAGAAATTGTTGAGATTAATCTTTAATTTAGCTACATAGCCGAGAAGCCTCACGCCATATTTGAAAAATTGGCGACCAGATGAATCGGTGGTAAATCAATTGGATTCGATGTCCAATTGATTGACAATACTATTCTGGAGTTTTTCACCATTATCTAAAAATTTCTGTTATTCTAGCAAAAATCAAGGCTAAAACTTGGGCAATCAACTGGATGGGGACAAATTCTAACTATTTTAATTGTCAAAGCTGTTAGCGCAGCTCCGGCCCAGGAGGCAAATGCTGGAGGTGAAGACTATAGCTGCGAACCCTCAAAAACAGAGCCAAAATTGTTCAAATTGTAGTGAAAAATTCCCCTAAAAATTACCAGAAAGAGCTCATTCCTGTGCCAATTGCTGTGTTATTATTGACCGCGATTTGTTTGCGGAGCATTCCGTAGGAAATGCAGCAATAAATATTAAAAATAGGGCGGTAGGGCATTCCGTCTTTAAAGCTCGTGGAGTCCGACGCAGTAGCGGGACTGAGAAACGAGAAGCCCACGCCATACCTGTAAGGTTAGCGTGGAAGTATGTCACACTATCCTAAAAGTTTACAAGTTAATCTAGCCAACTTTTGTTGAAAAATTCAATAGTTAGCTGGGGGCTTGCAAGGTTATAAGATAGCCTGTTATTATAACAGATTATTGAAATTATTGAAATTTAATGCGTACCTGCTGTCCAAGACTAATAAAATGATACAGTTAGAGTCTCAAGCTTCAAAACTAGATATATTACGTCCGACAAAAACAACCATTATGGTAATCGGAGGGGCGGAAGATAAAGTTCATGGAAAAGAGATTCTACAAACTTTTTTTAATCGTGCAGGGGGAGTAAATGGCAGACTAGCAGTTATCCCTTCTGCTTCGAGAGAACCAGGAGCACAAGGAGATAGATACCGCAAGGTTTTTGAAGAAATGGGTGCTGTAGGTCTCAAGATATTTGATATCCGGGAAAGGTATGAGGGAGAAAACCCAAGATGGTTAGAATCCTTAGAAGATTGTACTGGAGTATTTATGACTGGTGGAGACCAACTGCGTCTTTGTTCCCTACTGGCTGAGACACCTTTAATGGACGAAATCAGAAGTAGAGCTATAGAAGGAAAAATTGCTCTAGCTGGAACAAGTGCAGGAGCAGCAGTAATGGGACATCAAATGATAGCAAGTGGCGGTAGTGGCTCATCCCCCAATAAATCCTTAGTTGATTTGACAACTGGCTTGGGCATATTGCCTGAGTTAATTGTAGACCAACACTTTCATAATCGAAATCGTATGGCCCGTTTATTGAGTGCCATTGCCACCCATTCAGACAAAATAGGTATAGGCATAGATGAAGATACCTGTGCATTATTTGAAGGAAATAGTCAAATTCAAGTAATGGGTAAAGGTACAGTCACAATTATAGATACTACAGAAATTGCATATACAAATGCTACAAAAGTAGATGTAGCAGATCCTTTAAGCATATCAAATTTAAGAGTACATATAATGTGCCACGGCGATGGCTACGATCTCCATTCCCATACCATGAAACCAGGGCGATCTGAAACAATTATGCCTCTTGATTAGTTAATATAATTTCTGAAAAATTTACCAAATTCGTGACCAATTTGTTCTGGTAAATTAGCTAGTTTAGGGAACACAAAATCTAATTATAAACTGAACTGAATGTATTTTTTGTAGAACAAATATAGAAAGCCCAAATTCTTCTACAAAAGTTAGCGAAGAAGATGAGAGCCAGGCGGTTTTAACCCCTGGATGAAAAATGAGCCACGAGATTTATCCCGTAGCATCCTAAACAAGTGTATAGGATTATGTTATCACTATCCTATGAGTAAATTAACTTTGACACTAAAACTACCTTTTTATCGGCTTAATGCTTGTAAAGCTACTGAATTTGAGCGATTAACTTTGCTCAATACTGAAGTAGCTAATACGTTGCTTACAGTCCCTAGAATCTGAGCATCACCTTCAAATCCTCCTATGAAAATCCTCAAACTCCAGACATTACGTGGTCCAAACTACTGGAGCATCCGCCGGCATAAACTGGTGGTTATGCGTCTAGACTTAGAAGACCTGTACGAAAGATATACATCTGATATTCCTGGCTTCTACAAAGGATTAACCGAGGTACTACCAAGTCTTGTAGAGCATCATTGTTCCCCTGGTGTCAGGGGCGGTTTTCTCAGTCGCGTTGAAAAAGGTACATTAATCAGCCATGTCATAGAACACGTTGCCTTAGAACTTCAACAACTCGCCCAAATGCCAGTTGCTTTTGGTCGGACAAGGGAAACATCGACTCCTGGAATATTTCAGGTAGCAATAGAATATGAAAATGAACAAGCAGGTCGCTATGCTGCACGGGCAGCAGTAAGACTTTGCCAAAGTATTGTTGAAACAGGTACATATCCTACAACCGAGTTACAGCAAGATTTAGAAGACCTGAAGGAATTCAAAAGTCAGGCATCTTTAGGGCCAAGCACAGAAGCTATAGTCAAAGAAGCAGAAGCGAGAGGTATTCCCTGGACTCAACTAGGAGCCAGATTTATGATTCAGCTTGGCTATGGTATAAATCAAAAAAGAATTCAGGCCACCCTAAGTAATCAAACAGGGATTCTTGGTGTAGAACTTGCTTGTGATAAAGAAGGTACAAAAAGCATTCTCAAAGATTCTGGAATACCAGTACCTCGTGGTACAGTTATTCGCTACTTTGAAGACCTTCAAGATGCCATTGAAGATGTCGGAGGCTATCCCGTTGTAATTAAGCCACTAGATGGAAATCATGGTCGTGGAATTACTATTGATGTGAGAAACTGGGGAGAGGCTGAAGAGGCTTACGATTTAGCCAGCAGAGCTTCTAAAACAAAAACAGTAATTGTAGAACGTTACTACACAGGCAAAGACCACCGAGTATTGGTTGTAAATGGTAGAGTTGTAGCTGTGGCCGAACGAGTTCCTGCCCATGTAGTGGGAGATGGTAAATCTACAGTGGCAGAACTGATTGAAGAAACTAACCAAGATCCTCAAAGAGGAGATGGACATGATAACGTTCTGACTAGAATCACGGTGGACAAAGCTGCTCTTGCTATTCTGGAAAGACAAGGATATGGTATTGATTCAATACCAAGAAAAGGAGAAACTTGCTTTTTAAGAGCAACAGCTAACCTCAGTACTGGAGGTATAGCAGTAGACCGTACTGATGAAATACATCCAGAAAATGTCTGGTTATTGTCCAGAGCTGCGAAGATAATAGGTCTAGACATAGCTGGTATAGATGTAGTTACTGAAGATATCTCTAAACCTTTGCGAGAAGTAGAAGGAGTAATAGTAGAAGTTAATGCTGCCCCTGGTTTCCGGATGCACGTCGCTCCTAGTCGGGGTCTACCTAGAAATGTGGCCGGGGCAGTAATAGATATGTTGTTCCCTGGGTCTAAAAATGGCAGAATACCAATATTTTCAATTACTGGCACTAACGGCAAGACAACAACTACACGCTTGCTAGCTCACATAATGAAGCAGACTGGAAAAGTAGTGGGCTATACTACTACTGATGGTACTTATCTTGGTGAATATCTAGCAGAATCAGGAGATAATACTGGACCTCAAAGTGCTGGTTTAATACTTTCAGACCCCACTGTAGAAGTTGCAGTCTTAGAAACAGCACGGGGCGGTATTCTACGTTCAGGTTTGGGTTTTTCAGCTTGTGATGTAGGAATGGTATTAAATGTAGCTGCAGACCACTTGGGTATCGGAGATATAGATACTGTAGAACAACTAGCTCAACTCAAAAGTGTAGTTGCTGAGTCAGTAATGCCCAAAGGATATGCCATTTTGAATGCTGAAGATCCATTGGTTGCTGCAATGGCGGAGAAAGTTAAAGGTCAAATTGCTTACTTTTCAATGGAACCAAATAATCAACTTTTAGTTAAACATACAGAAGCTGGTGGTTTGGCTGCGGTTTATGAGAATGGTTATATTTCAATTCTGAAAGGAGACTGGACTTTAAGAATTGAAAAAGCAGTTAATGTGCCAATCACAATGGCAGGTAAGGCTCCATTTATGATTGCTAATGCTCTTGCAGCTTGTTTGGCAGCTTTTGCTCAAGGGGTGAAAATAGAGCATATTCGAGAAGGTTTGTCAACCTTTGTGGCTTCGGTAGATCAAACTCCAGGCCGGATGAATATGTTTAATATGGGTGATTATCATGCTCTTGTGGACTATGCCCATAATCCTGCTAGTTATGAAGCATTGGGTGGATTTGTCAGAAATTGGCCAGGAAAACGGATTGGTGTGGTTGGTGGGCCTGGCGATCGCCGTGATGAAGATTTTGTTTCTCTGGGCGAACTAGCAGCAGATATTTTTGATGAAATTATTGTTAAAGAAGATGACGACACTAGAGGAAGACCGAGAGGAAGTGCTGCGGATCTAATTTCTCAAGGTGTGAAGCAGTTTTTAAATCAAGCTAAAGATTCTGATTCAAAAGTTAGTTATGAATCAATTTTAGATGAAACAAAGGCTATTAATACAGCTTTAGATCGTGCTTCTGCTGGTGGCCTGGTAGTAATTTTACCAGAAACCGTAAGTCGGGCTATTAGTTTAATAGAAGCTCGTAACCCTGTTGAGGATCTTAAGTTACCGGAAGGTAGTCAAGCACCCTCTAATTCTTCAGAAGAATTAAATACTTCAATCGTACATTAAGTTAAATATCTAAATGCAGTAAAAAATAAAGAAGTAACAGTTGATTAGTCAAAAAAAGTTTAATCAACTTTCTTAGATTTAAACTGCTACTGAAAAAGGGGTTAAAAATTTTTAACCCCTTTAATTTTGTCAAAATTTGTTAGTTACTATTCTCAAGTCCACAGCGACTGGAACAGATGCAGAAGGTTTGCGCAGCATAACCTGAAGAATACAATCTTCATAAGTTTTTGATATTGCTTCCTATTGTCGCAATGACAACTATTAAACCAGATTCTATATGATCGGCAACAATTAATTACATTAAGCCAAGTTGAGAAAGGATACCTTGACCTGTGATGTATTCAGTGGCAACACCAATGATAAAGCCTAACATTGCCAGGCGACCATTCCAAGTTTCTGCAAAGTCGGTGAAGCCTACTTTTTTATCTTGATTTTCCATGATCATTAACCTCGTTATTATTTCAAGCTTATGTAATATAACTTAACGCAAAATTTCAAAAATGGCAACATTACTTAATATTTTTATTTGTCTAGACAATTAGTAGGTGGACTTCTATAGCAATGTGCCCTGGCATATTTACACATTATTTTTTTTTACATATTTTCGCTTACTGCATTTTAAGCTGGACATTGTAAATACCTGAGCGCTCATTGCTATATGTGTAATGCCAATTTAATGCGAAACTTCATAGAATTAGGTCATAAAAAGAATTCAGAATTTGTACAAATTCCTACAGCTAGACTCAAAGAAAGAATAGCTCTATTATGTGAAGAGTATGGGATTATATTCATAGAAACTTAGGAAAGTTATACAAGTATTGCTTCATTTTTAGATGGTGACAATCTACCTAATTATGGTGAAAAACCCAATGATTGGAAACCATCACCGAAAAGAATAAAGCGTGGTTTGTATAGAAGTAGTAATAATTGGTTAATTAATGCAGACTGTAACGGGGCTGCAAATATAATCACAAAAGTAAGCAGCAAAGCAGTAGGGGCGATTCGCGAATCGCCCCTACTTAAGCCGACTGTGTAGGGGCACCGCGGAAATTGTCCCCAGAGGGTATATCTTTGGTCAGCTAAGAAAAAACGAAAGCTATGTAATTAAATATCAATACTTCTTTGCCTAAAAACCCTACCTTTGCAAAGATACCAAATGGCTTTTATAGCGTTTCTCAGACTAATGAGGTATACCTACCTTTTTAAGCTATGCGGGGGGATATAAAACTGTACCTCATACAATTGAAAAGTGCTATAGCACAACAACACCATTAAAGCTACAAACAAGGTAAACTAACTATTGAGTCCGATCGCAAAGTAATTCTTCGACTAAAGTAGCCCTTTTGCCTGTTATGAATTTTTGGACACTTGTACTTGTATAGATGAAAAAATTTATACTAGCAGTGGCCTTAGTTAAGAATACTACAAAATTTAGTAGGGAATAAAAAAGAATATGGAAGGTTGTACAGTTACGGATCTAAAGATTGATAGTAAAAAAAACTGCTATGTTCTTGATGCTGAAGCTATGCGACAGATCCAGGAAGAAACAGCAGTTTCGGCAAAATTAGAACCAGGAATCTATGTAATCAGAATCCGTAGTGGTTCATTTGGATATAAAAATGACACAAATAACATTGGTGAACCCATGGTTATGTTGTGGATTTATGGTGGTAAGTTTATTAATAAAAAAACCAACTTGGAAGTTGAAGCTACTTGGTCAACTTTAAATGGTGATGACGATACATTAACTTTAGAAGTGCTACAAACAACAAATATTTGTGCATTTTTCTTTGATAGTTACATTGAGGATAATCAAGGAGAATTGACAATTTCTATAGTTAAAATGTGAAGTAATTTTTTTTTACCAAGAGTCATAAATTTAAAAAAGCACTGTTGGTTGATTTAAATTTACATAGAAGTAATTAATACTATATTGTCTCAAAATATATGTATTTAGGGTTTGCTGAAAAAGTCTTTTAACCCACCCCTCGCCCCTCCCCCTCCCAGGAGGGGAAGACAGGAGACAGGAGAAATAGGGGCGTTGCTGAATACTGGGATGATTGAGGCCGACACGGGGACACGGGGACACGGGGACACGGTGAGGGAGAGACACGGAGAGGGAGAGACACGGGGATTATAGTTGATCCTCTGTGATCAAATCATCCCGCAATTATGCAATGCCGAAATAGGAATTTAGAGGAGATAGGAGTAAGAATTGTCCCAAGGTTGTTCTACCCAACTATGCGCCTAAAATACGCTCCTTTTTGAGCGTTTTAGACTGAAAACCAGGCATTTTTTTCATCCAAAAAAAGGCTAAAGTCTTTATATGTGAATGCTTTTAGATTTAATCAGCAAGCCCTATTTAGATTAAAAAACTCTCAGTAAAAAGCTAACTGAGAATGTAATTACAAAAATTATTGATAAGGAACTTAGCCTTCAGTTGAAAAAAATTAACTGTCAATTTATTAGTAAAAAACTAATAGCTGATAGGGAAGTTATATTCAAGCTGAAGGCTAATTGTTAAAGGTTAATTTAACCATATTTTGTAAACCTAAAAACTAGATAAAAATGTCTTCATCTACCCAAAAATTAGTTCAAATTTCAGCAATATTACTAACCTTAACTACTACTGCGAAGCCCTTAGCTGCTTCTAGTTTATCTTTTTCAAATAATATTACTGTAGCTCAATCTGTTAACTCAAATACTGTCTACTCATTACCTGAGTCACTGCCCAGTGGTACAAAAATCAGATTACATGGCTCTAATAGTATGACAGTCATTAATCGATCGCTAAAACAGCGTTATGAAGAAAAATTTCCAGACGCTCAAGTTGAACTAGCAGCAGGTAATACCAGTGAAGTATTAGAAGCACTCCTCAAAGGAGAAACAGAAATAGCAGCAATAGGACGTCCATTAACTGCTTCGGAAAAAGAGCGAGGATTAGTTGAAGTTCCGATTGAGCGTGGCAAAATTGCTGTGATAGTTGGTCCTGAAAATCCATTTCTAGAAAATCTCTCATTCGATCAATTTGCCAAAATACTCCGGGGAGAAGTCACAAACTGGTCAGAAATAGGCGGCCCTAAAGTCCCAATTCGCTTTATCGATCGCCCAGAGTTTAGTGATACCAGGGAAGCTCTTAAAAGTTATGATGTGTTTAAAAAAAATCCATTTCAGACAGGGAGTAACGCTACTCAGGTATCTCAGGATGATACAGCAGCAGTCATAAAAGAACTTGGTAAAGATGGAATTAGTTATGCGATCGCTGACCAAGTCATAAACAAAGGAGATGTTCGGATCATCTCGATGCACAAAACCCTACCGGACGATCCTCGTTACCCATATTCTCAACCCCGTAACTATATTTATAACAAAGATGCTGCTCCTCCAGAAGTTCTAGCATTTATGGGTTTAGTTACTTCTCCAGTGGGTAAAGAAGTTGTGGCGACAGTAGATAAAGAAGGGGAAACAGATTCTGCTATTTCTTCTGGAGTAACAACTACAACCAATTCAGATACTGCAGCAGATACAGCAACAAATCAATCCAGTCCAGATGCTCAAACTGAGAAAGCAGAAAACTCAGAAGTTTCGGGAGCAGTAGTAACATCACCCAGTCCAAATACTTCCACAGCTAATGAAGCAAACTCTTCAGAGGTAGTAGCTTCACCTAGTCCCGCTCAATCAGATACTGCAACAAATCAATCCAGTCCAGATACTCAAACTGAGAAAGCAGAAGACTCAGAAGTTTCGGGAGCAGTAGTAACATCACCCAGTCCCGCTCAATCAGATACAGCACTACTACCAAATGATACTAGCCAGGAAACAGAAACAGGAGGATTCCCCTGGTGGCTCATTTTTTTGTTAGGAATTCCTTTACTAGGGGCCTTGATTTGGGGACTGCAGAGAGGACGTGGAGATGATTCAGCACAAACAGATACAGATATAGAAACTTTCACTCCAGTAGATGGAGATGACAGTACAGGGAGAGCGAGACCAGAAGCAGGGGTAGATACGACAACATCAGATACACAAACAACAACCGTTGATGGAAATGAAACAACTCCAACA
Organism: Okeania sp. SIO3B5; assembly: GCF_010692555.1. Taxonomy (GTDB): domain Bacteria; phylum Cyanobacteriota; class Cyanobacteriia; order Cyanobacteriales; family Microcoleaceae; genus Okeania. The sequence goes on from NZ_JAAHHG010000037.1 coordinate 26,987, forward strand.
GGTGGCATAGGAGTAGCACCAATAGCAGGAGGATTAGGAGTAGCAGGATTATTAGCAGCATGGGCAAATCGAGAAAAAAATAGTCAAATCATTCTCATACGACAGTCAGCTGAAAGTGGATTAGCAACTTGGTTCGTTCCAGAAGAAGACCAAGATGCAGCTAAGTCCCTAGGAGGTCAACAATATCAATTGCGGGTTTATGATGTTACAGATATTGACCTAGACTCACAACCTGCTCATAGTGTGCAGCAGTATGATTGCTCAGAATCAACCACAGATCAAGAACTAGATTTTCTAGTACAAGAACATGAGTATCAGGCAGAAATAGGTTATGTGACTGATGATGGTGAGTGGTTAAAGTTAGCTCGTTCTGAGAAACTGAGGATATCAGAAGAAGAAACAATACCAACACAACTAGAAACTAGGACCGTTGATGAAAGTGAAAGTACGGGAATATTAGTACCAGAATCAGCATCAGAAACAACAACCGTTGATGAAAATGAAACAACTCCAACAGATGGCATACCAATAGCACCAATCGCAGGAGGATTAGGATTAGCAGGGTTATTAACAGTATGGGCAAACCGAGCTAAAAATAGTGAAATTACTCTCACAGAACAGCCTAATCAAAGTGGATTAGCAACTTGGTCAGTACCAGAAGCAGACAAAGATGCAGCTAAGTCCCTAGGAGGTCAACAATATCAACTACGGGTTTATGATGTCACAGATATAGATATAGACTCAGAACCGACTCAAACTGTGCAGCAGTATGATTGTTTAGAATCAACCACAGAAAAAGAATTAGATTCTCTAACACCAGAACATGAATATCAGGCAGAAATAGGTTATGTGACTGATGATGGTGAGTGGTTAAAGTTAGCTCGTTCTGAGAAACTGAGGATATCAGCACCAGAAACAGATGTAGAAACTACTACTCCAGTTGATGAGAGTGAAAGTACAGGTTTCTCAACACCAGAAGCAGGAGTAGATACAACAGAACCAGATACAGACACAGCGACCGTTGATGAAACTCCAACAGATGGCATAGGAATAGGTCAAATAGCAGGAGGATTAGGATTTGCCGGGTTATTAGCAGCATGGGCAAACCGAGCTAAAAATAGTGAAATTACTCTCACAGCACAGCCCAATCAAACGGCATTAGCAACTTGGTCAGTACCAGAAGCAGACAAAGATGCAGCTAAGTCCCTAGGAGGTCAACAATATCAACTACGGGTTTATGATGTCACAGATATTGACCTAGACTCACAACCTGCTCATAGTGTGCAGCAGTATGATTGCCCAGAATCAACCACAGAAAAAGAACTAGATTCTCTAGAACCAGAACATGAGTATCAGGCAGAAATAGGTTATGTGACTGATGATGGTGAGTGGTTAAAGTTAGCTCGTTCTGAGAAACTGAGGATATCAACACCAGATGTAGAAACTACAACTCCAGTGGATGAAAGCGAAGGTACGGGAATATTAGTACCAGAAGCAGGAGTGGATACAACAGAACCAGATACAGATACAACAACCGTTGATGAAACTCCAACAGATGGCATAGGAATAGGTCAAATAGCAGGAGGATTAGGATTTGCCGGGTTATTAGCAGCATGGGCAAACCGAGCTAAAAATAGTGAAATTACTCTCACAGAACAGCCTAATCAAAGCGCATTAACAACTTGGTCAGTTCCAGAAGCAGACAAAGATGCAGCTAAATCCCTAGGAGGTCAACAATATCAACTACGGGTTTATGATGTTACAGATATTGACCTAGACTCAGAACCAGCTCAAAGCTTACAGCAGTATGATTGCCCAGAATCAACCACAGAAAAAGAACTAGATTCTCTAGAACCAGAACATGAATATCAGGCAGAAATAGGTTATGTGACTGATGATGGTGAGTGGTTAAAGTTAGCTCGTTCTGAGAAACTGAGGATATCAGTACCAGATGTAGATGTAGAAACTACTACTCCAGTTGATGAGAGTGAAAGTACAGGAATATCAGTACCAGAAGAAGGGGTAGATACAACAACACCAGATACAGACACAACTCTCGTTGATGAAAATGAAAACATTTCAACAGGTGGCATACCAATAGCACCAATTGCAGGAGGATTAGGATTTGCAGGATTATTAGCAGCATGGGCAAATCAACAAAAAAATAGTGAAATTACTCTCACAGCACAGCCTAATCAAAGCGCATTAGCAACTTGGTCAGTACCAGAAGCAGACAAAGATGCAGCTAAGTCCCTAGGAGGTCAACAATATCAACTACGGGTTTATGATGTCACAGATATAGATTTAGATTCAGAACCGACTCAAACTGTGCAACAGTATGATTGTTCAGAATCAACCACAGAAAAAGAACTAGATTCTCTAGAACCAGAACATGAATATCAGGCAGAAATAGGTTATGTGACTGATGATGGTCAGTGGTTAAAGTTAGCTCGTTCTGAGAAACTGAGGATATCAGCACCAGAAACAGATGTAGAAACTACAACTCCAGTTGATGAGAGTGAAAGTACGGGAATATTAGTACCAGAAGAAGGGGTAGATACAACAGCACCAGATACAGACACAACCACTGTTGAGGAAAATGAAAACATTTCAACAGGTGGCATACCAATAGCACCAATTGCAGGAGGATTAGGATTTGCAGGGTTATTAGCAGCATGGGCAAACCGAGCTAAAAATAGTGAAATTACTCTCACAGCACAGCCTAATCAGAGTGCATTAGCAACTTGGTCAGTACCAGAAGCAGACAAAGATGCAGCTAAGTCCCTAGGAGGTCAACAATATCAACTACGGGTTTATGATGTCACAGATATTGACCTAGACTCAGAACCAGCTCATAGTGTGCAACAGTATGATTGCCCAGAATCAACCACAGAAAAAGAATTAGATTCTTTAGCACCAGAACATGAGTATCAGGCAGAAATAGGTTATGTAACTGATGATGGTGAGTGGTTAAAGTTAGCTCGTTCTGAGAAACTGAGGATATCAGCACCAGAAACTGCCACTCCAGTGGATGAGAGTGAAAGTACAGGTTTCTCAACACCAGAAGCAGGAGTAGATACAACAGAACCAGATACAGACACAACGACCGTTGATGAAACTCCAACAGATGGCATAGGAATAGGTCAAATAGCAGGAGGATTAGGATTTGCCGGATTATTAGCAGCATGGGCAAACCGAGCTAAAAATAGTGAAATTACTCTCACAGAACAGCCAAATCAAAGTGCATTAGCAACTTGGTCAGTACCAGAAGCAGACAAAGATGCAGCTAAGTCCCTAGGAGGTCAACAATATCAACTACGGGTTTATGATGTCACAGATATTGACCTAGACTCAGAACCAGCTCATAGTGTGCAACAGTATGATTGCCCAGAATCAACCACAGAAAAAGAATTAGATTCTCTAGAACCAGAACATGAGTATCAGGCAGAAATAGGTTATGTGACTGATGATGGTCAGTGGTTAAAGTTAGCTCGTTGTGAGAAACTGAGGATATCAGCACCAGAAACTGCCACTCCAGTGGATGAAAGCGAAGGTACGGGAATATTAGTACCAGAAGCAGAGGTAGATACTACAGAGACAGAAACAACTCCCGTTGATGGAAATCAAACAACTCCAACAGATGGCATCGGAATAGGGCAAATAGCATTAGGATTAGGAATTGCAGGGTTATTAGCAGCATGGGCAAATCGAGAACGGGAGCGAAATAGTAAAATAAATCTGACATCTCATCATAGTAAAAGTGCATCAGCAACTTGGTCAGTACCACAAGCAGACAAAGATGCAGCTAAATTATATGGAGGTCAGCAATATCAACTGCGGGTTTATGATGTCACAAATATCGATCTAGAATCACAACCAGCTCATAGTACCAGGTATTATGATTCCGAAGAGTCAAATCAGCAGTGGCAAGTAGGAAATTTACTAGACGATCGTGAATATCAAGCAGAAATAGGCTATGCTACTGATGATAGTCAGTGGCTACTATTAGCTCGTTCTAACCGAGTTCGGATATCAGAATATCGTGTAGATGAAAATATAGATGTAGCAAAAGAACCAGAAAAATTAGGTAAAACAGCGGTAAAATGGGTATTACCTCCCTGTAAAATTACTATTACTCCTGAGAATGCAGAGAATATGATGGTAGGTTGGGAAGTTCCTCAAACTGTGAAAAATGCAATCAAAGAACAGGGGGGAGAGCAATATCAGTTGCGAATTTATGATGTTACAGGTATTGACTTGGATACACAGCCAGCATACAATGTACAAGCCTATGATTGTGAGGAATCTACTGAGCAAATGCAAGTACCTGTTTTTGTGAGTGACCGCGATTATCAAGCAGAAATAGGCTATGTCACCGATGAGGGTGAGTGGTTAAAATTGGCTCGTTCTAACCGTATCCGGATGCCTGTACCTAATTTTACTGTAGACAGTGATGCAGTGGAAAGTACACAGTTAGAGACAACTCCGACTACAGCGACTATTCCAGAGGAAGCATTGAAATCCAGTTGGATCGCTATAGTACCTCACGATCGCCAGAGTGCTTGTGTTCATTTAGTAGTTTCTCAAACTGCTAAAGATGCAGCAAAACAACAAGGTGGACAGCAATATCAATTGCGGATTTATGATGTTACAGATGTTGATATAGACTCACAAGAAGCTCAAAAGATACAACAATACGATTGTGAGGAGTCTATCCAGAAACAGAAGATACCTATCAATACTACTTCTGTTAGTAGTTATGTTGATTATTTAGCAGAGATTGGTTATGTCACTGATAATTTGCAGTGGCTAAGGATTGCTTGTTCTGATCCATTGCGAATACCTGTTTTGACTCGAACTGATGATATTGAGGCAGTAGAAACAATTATTCCTGGTGAAGCAACTATTGGTACAGATGTAATATCTCAAGTATCAGAAAGCAAAGAAGAAGCAGCGATCGCAACAAGCAATATTAATCCTGGTGACTGTGAGATTCAGCATCTTGTTGTCCATAGTCGTAACAATTGCTATTCACTAAGTGATGCACAAATCAAGGGACTGCAAGAAACGGCCGTCTCTCAAACCCTTGAACCAGGGATTTATGTTATGCGGATTAAAAGTGGTACATTTGGTTACGGTTCTAATGTCTGTCCCTCTGGTGAACCATTTGTTTTACTTTGGATTTTTGGTGGAAAAGTGAAGAATCAAAAGACAAATATTCCGGTTGGGCAAACTTGGTCAACTTTGAACGGGTATCAGGAAACACTAACGTTAGAGGTTTTAGAAACGACTACTTTATATGTCTTTTTTGTTGATACTTATACTGATGATAATAACGGAGAGCTTACTGTTTCTGTAGCTAAGTTATATTCCTGAAAGAGGGAGTAGGGAGTAGGGAGTAGGGAGTAGGGAGTAGGGGAGTAGGGGAGTAGGGGAGTAGGGGAGTAGGGGAGTGGGGGAGTAGGGGAGTGGGGAGTGGGGAGTAGTGAGTAGGGGAGTAGGGGAGTGGGGGAGTAGGGGAAAGAATTGATATATCTAGTGCCATAGAAGATCATTTTTCTTCTTATCTAAGTTAATCATAATCATGCCCGGATAATCAGTTATAAAAAAGCCTTCTCCCTTTGAACCTTTATTTCCCTTCTGCCTTCTGCCTTCTGCCTTCTGCCTTCTGCCTTCCCTATTCCCTGTTCCCTGTTCCCTATTTCCTTAAAAATTCACACTAACAAACTGTGACTCTGGCAAAGCTGCTATTTCTGCCGAACTTGTGTTCAACACATATCCTAAGAGTTGATTTGTACTACTCATTTTAATCGCAGTACCCTCTAAAACACCATCATTATTTGGGTCTAAATCCTGTACTGAAAGACCTGCCTTAGGTAAAAGTTCGACTTCATCACTAATAAATGGTAAAGCCAAATTTGCATTAATCCCAAACACCTCAACACTGTTAAAATCTTCAAATATCAGATCTGATTTTGTCATCCCTCCAGTCAATCCAATAATATCTTCAGAAGAGTTAAAATCAGTAACAATTGCATTAGGCAATTCAGCACTATTGGGAATTCCTGGAAGTAAAGAAATAACATTACTTAAATCTTGTGTTATTCCTGCTAACTCCGTTCTGAAAACATATACATCACTTCCCAAACCACCTTTATAAATACCAACACCAGCATCACCAATCAGAGTATCATTACCCTCTCCACCATTTAATAGATCGGTACCTTTACCTCCATACAATATGTCATCACCAAAACCACCATTGAGAAAATCTGTATCTTTGTTACCATACAAACTATCATTACCACCCTCTCCAAATAACTCATCTTCTCCTCTACCGCCAAAAATTAAGTCGTTGACAGATGAACCAGTAATGGTATCATCACCACTGAGAGCTAATACTCCTCCAGGAAAAGAAGTAGCTTGCTCTACTGTGAGAATCTCATTATCATCACCACTTGTTCCCAATAAACGAGGAAAAGAATCTGAAAAATCTTGAGTAAGTACCATAACTTAGTATGTCTCCTAAATATGCTAAATTTTTTGCGTCTCTATTTATGTCGAATGTTGTCTATAACTCAAATTAATATTCAAAACTTATGTCTATTATAGTCGCTAAAAATCTAAGCAAAATCTATCCAGTAGCCAAGAAAGAACCAGGAATTAAGGGAACACTACGTCATTTTATACGTCGCAACTACCAATATGTTAAGGCAGTTGAAGATATTACATTTAAAATAGAACCGGGGGAAGTAGTGGGATTTCTTGGACCTAATGGCGCTGGTAAAACTACTACTCTGAAAATGCTGACAGGTTTAATTCATCCGTCTAACGGTATAGTTAAGGTAGCAGATTATGTCCCCTTTGAACGCAAGAGAGAATTTTTAGAGCAAATTACTTTAGTCATGGGGCAAAAACAACAGTTAATTTGGGATTTACCAGTGTTAGACTCCCTGAAAATTAATGCTGCTGTTTACGGTCTTTCTGACAAAGAATATTACAGACGGTTAATGGAATTAACAGAGATGTTGTCCCTGGAGGGAAAATTGAAGCAACCAGTCAGAAAATTATCTCTGGGGGAGCGGATGAAGGCAGAGTTAATGGCGGCGTTGTTGCATCAACCGAAAGTTTTATTTTTGGATGAACCAACTTTAGGTTTAGATATAAATGCACAAGTTGCAGTGCGGGAGTTTTTGCAAGAATATAATCAACGTTATGAGGCAACTGTTTTATTGACGAGTCATTATATGGCTGATATTACGGCTTTGTGTAAGCGGGTGTTATTGATATATCAAGGTCAGTTAATTTATGATGGCAGTTTAGATGGTTTACTCGATCGCTTTGCTCCTTATCGAGAGGTACAAATAGAATTACTTAATCCTGTGTCTACGGATGTAGATAATTTTGAACAAAATTTATCTAATTATGGGGAAGTGGAATTATTGGAAGGTCAGTCAGTACATTTGTTGGTACGCAGGGAAAATTTAACGGCAACTGTCGCTCAGATTTTAGCAGAATTAGAAGTGCAAGATTTAACGGTGACTGACCCACCTATTGAGGAGGTCATTGGTAGAGTTTTTCGGGCAGGAAAAGTATAGTTTAAGTCAAAATTTAAAAGTCAAAAGTCAAAAGTTGGAATTTTTCTGAATTATATTACAGCAATTACCGAGTTGATGATAACTGATAACTGATAACTGATAACTGAAATGACTAATATTCCCCCAGAAATTCAACCCTATAAACGTCTAGCTTGGAAACCAATAACTATTGATGGAGATGGGGATTTAACTGCTTGTGACATACTCCCACACTAAGCAGGTGCTATAGTGTGGGCTTCTCGTTTCGCAGCCCTGGTATCCCGTCGGGCTCCACGAGCTTTAAGAACGGAATGCCCTGCCGCTCTTTTTGCACATAAAAAACTGCTCACCTAGTTCCGCAATAAGATTTTATGTTTTCCCACGGTTGACTAGGAATTTGGGCCAACAACCCCATATCCTATTGAATTTTCATGGTTCATTACTGGCGGCGATTAGCTCAAACCAGCGTAATTCGATGATAACATAAAAATTTGTAAATTAATGGGACATCGAGTCCCATTAATTTACCGCCGATTCATCTGGTCGCCAAATCACAGATTATGGCGTGAGGCTCAAGAGCGATTTAGCTAAATTTGCAGGTAAACCTTGGTTAGGAAAAAATGAAGAATGGCCTAAATGTCCTTATTGTCAGAATCCTTTAGAATTCTTTTTTCAGCTCAACTTAAATCAATTACCAGAATCATTACAAAATAAGTTTGGTAGTGGAATTTTACAAATGTTTTATTGTACATATACGAATGTATATGGAGACGAGGTTTGCGAAATAGATTATGAAGGATGCGAAGCATTTTCAGATATTCATTTTCTCAGAATTATTCAGCCAGAAACAGAAGCACAAGATGTAGAGATTCCTGAAATTGAAGATATTTCTCCACCAAAACTAATTGTTGATTGGGAACAATTAGAAGATTACCCTGATTTTGAAGAAGCTAAGAAAATAGGTATTAAACTAGCTTTTGATGAATACTACTTATATCCAGACAAATATCCAATCCAATAGAAGGAGATAAATTAGGAGGCTGGCCTTTTTGGGAACAAAACATAGAGTATCCTAATTGTCCGATTTGTGGTGAAAGAATGGAATTAGTTTTTCAACTTTATTCAGATGGTAACTCCCCTTTTATAGGTTGTAGAACAGCTCACGGCCATATTACTCAATGTCAAAATCATAAAAATCAGTTAGCATTTTCTTGGTCTAGCTTGTGAGGCGATCGCTAAATTACTAATTCTATTAACCAAAGCAATAAATAATCTGAAACTTTCAATTTTTTCAATTAATTACTATCCTTCAAACAGTTTATCTATTCCTTCCAAAAATAAATATTATGACTAATATTCCGCCAAAAATTCAACCCTATAAACGTTACGCCTGGAAACCAATAACTATCGATGGAGATGGTGCTTTAACTGCTTCTAAATTTGCTGGTAAACCTTGGTTAGCAAAAAACGAGCAATGGCCTAAATGTCCTCATTGCCAAAATCCTTTACAATTCTTTCTTCAGCTAAACCTTAATACCTTACCAGAATCATTAAAAAATGAATTTGGTGGTGGTATTTTACAGATGTTTTATTGCACTAATGCAGAACTACTTTGTGATTGCGATTATGAAGGATGGGAACCATTTTCCGACATTCATTTAATTAGAATCGTTCAGCCAGAAACAGAAGTACAAGATGTAAAAATTCCTGAAAATCAAGAAATTTTTCCTCCTAAATTAATCGTCGATTGGCAATATCTAGAAGATTATCCTAATTATGAAGAAGCAGCAGAACTTGGTGTAGAATTAGATTTGAATTTAGATGAATTATTTCTCGATAATTTCCCAATTGAAGGAGATAAATTAGCAGGTTGGCCTCTATGGGTTCAGGGAATAGAATATCCTAATTGTCCGATTTGTGGTGAAGAAATGAGATTAGTTTTTCAGGTTGATTCTGAGGATAATTTACCCTTTATGTTTGGGGATGCTGGTTGTGGTCATATTACTCAGTGCAAACATCATAAAAATCAAGTAGCATTTGGTTGGGCTTGTGGTTGATATAGCAGTCGGCAGTTAGCTTTTGGTTCTTATACCAATTTGAAAAAAGAATGTTACGAATAGTAAGAGCGATAAAAAGACTTTACATGAGATGTCCCTTTGACAAAAAAGATAATTTACGCCCTAAAAAATGGTATTAAAGCCATCCATTCTGACTTCTGACTCCTGACTCCTGACTCCTAAGAAATACCCTAGATATTTGTAGCAAACATTTATAAATCTGGTATTAGAGGTTGTCTGAGAAGTCCTATTTGCGACATCCAAGCCCCCGCGCATCCCCCAATTTTGGGGGACTTTTTGAAGCAAATTGATTCTTGTTCCCCCCAAAGTTGGCTTGCTCGGGGGGCAAAATTCAGTATCAAAAAACTTTTCAGATATCCTCTTAAGTTATTATTTTACATTACTCATCTACTACTCTTTGATAGTATTATTTGACATTAAATCCACTTAATCAAAACTCTTGTTTAAATGAATAGTAAATAATTAAAAAGTATGAAAAAATTCATCAAAATTGCTAAAGTTTTTCTATCTACTTACTACGCCTATATGTTAGAATATAGAGCCGAACTCCTCTTATGGATGTTGTCATCTTCTTTGCCTTTTATTATGATGGGAGTTTGGATAAAAGCTTCATTAGCAGGTGAATTTGAATTAGATAAATTGCAGTTTTCCCATTATTTTTTAGCTGTATTTATTGTCCGCTCAATCACACCTGTTTGGGTAATTTGGGATTTTGAAATGGAAGTAGTTCAGGGGAAATTATCTCCTAAATTATTACAACCGATAGATCCGGTATGGCATCATTTCTTTGGTCATATTGCAGAAAGGTTTGCTAGAGGACCTTTTGTTTTAGGTTTAATATTATTATTTATTGCTCTATATCCCCGGGTATTTTGGTTGCCAAGTTTGAGGGATTTTTTGTTATTTTTAATTGTAGTAGTAATAGCATTTGCATTACGATTTTTAATTCAATATACAATGGCTTTATTTGCCTTTTGGATAGAAAAATCTAGCGCCCTTGAACAGCTTTGGTTTTTACCTTATATGTTTTTATCGGGAATAACTGCTCCATTAGAAGTGTTTCCAGAATCAGTATATCAAATAGCATTATGGACTCCGTTTCCTTATATAGTTTATTTTCCTGCTTCTATCTTAGTGGGTTTGCCTGTGGATATTGGACGGGGTTTATTGATGATGTTTGCTTGGGGTGCGGTCTTTTTGGGATTAAATCGTTGGTTGTGGCGAAAGGGGTTAAAGCAATATTCGGGGATGGGGGCTTAATAATTAATAATTAATAATTAATAATTAATAATTAGGGTTTGTTGATTAAATCTCAAAGCATTGATATATAAAGACAAGTGCCTTTTTGAGGTCAAAAAAAGTGCGCCTGTTTCAGCTCTTCATGCTCAAAAAGGAGCGTATTTTAGGCGCATAGTTGGGCAAAAAAATCACTCTTACAATTCTTACTCCTACCTCCTCGCTCATTCCCATTTCTCCAGTATAGCTGTCTTCCCCTCCCCTCCTGGGAGGGGCTAGGGGTGGGTTGTCTCCTGCCCTCACCCATAAGACTTTTTCAGCAAACCCTAATTATCCATTATCCATTATCCATTATCCATTAATGAATCCTTCCTTATTCAACCATCAAAAACTGCAGAAACTTTCAAATTAAGCGTTCTAAATCTAGGAGATAATACTAAATCATTACCAGAAAAGTTACCGACTTCTGTATAATTTTTGCCTATTAATTCTAATACTAAGATAGTTTGAGTTTCAGGTTCAACAATCCAATATTCAGGAATACCACAATCTTGATATTGAATTCTCTTCGCAATATAATCTCTCTCTCTCTGTATCTCTCCAGGACTAACAACTTCAACAACTAATAAAGGAGGAGACATAGAAAGGCGAATTGTATTCCGCTTTAATAATTGTTGAATATGTTCTTCTCGAATGATAGTCAAATCGGGATAACGGTTTTTAGGCTCACCTCTAACCTCTAATTCTAATCCTTGACCTCGTACTCGACGATGACCTAAAAGTAAGGCAAATCTCAGCAACAAAAAAGTAGCAATTTCAACATTTAAACCTGATTCAGGAGGCATTTCAATTAACTCACCATTAAATAATTCACAGAGTTTTTCTGAATTATTACTGTATGACAAATATTCTTCAAAGCTTTGAAATTTATGTTTAACTTGTACCATCAGATTCACTTATTTCATCAATATTGTGATATGCCAGGAATCAGGAAAAAAAAGCAGGGAAATATAGATTTTGTCGCTCAATTCAGATAAATAAGTTGATCTCAAATAGTAAGTAATAGAAAATCCGGAGGGAGATAGTTTATCACCAAGAAGCTATGTTGTTTGATATAGCAGTTGAAGTAAAGGGCGCAGACATTTAAAAAGCTTAAAACTAAAACAAAGCCAGATTTTTCCTTCTTTCTTCTTTCTTCTGATATAACTGATTATTTGAATTATTTGAATATAATATTATTGACCAAATAATTAAGGTTTAAAACCTCTCATTTAAAGCTATGCTTTATAAACATCTTTACTTAACATAAAACTTGACACAATCGACAAGTTATGTACTAGCCTTTGAAAGATTTTTGCCAGAGAAAAAGTGTATTAAAAAGTAGATTTTTCTTGATAACTTAAGTAGTTTTTCCTATTCCATATTGATTCTTTCTCCCTTCTCCCCTGCTCCCTACTCCCCTACTCCCCTACTCCACACAAGGTTTTCAGGAGTTCCTTATAAAGCATAGCCTTTAAAGGAGGAACAAGAAAAATTTTTCCTTTGAGTCAATCCTCTTCTTTTCAAGGAGAGGTAATTATTAATTATTAATTATTAATTATTAATTGTTTTTAATCTTCCTCAATATACTCTGCAATACTTGGTAATTTTCCTATTTTAGCAGTAAGTAACTGAGGACCAGCAACAATAATTTTTATAGCATCTTCCTCCACAAGCTCAAACAGATATTCCTCTAAACTAGGTCTTTCTATTACTTCCTGAACTTCTAATTCTACTTCCTTTTCTTTAGCTTTACGCTTTACCCGTTTCAAAACATCATTAGCTAGAGCGCGATAACCATCCAACATAGAGTTTTGAAGTTTATGCAAAGGATTAGACCCTAACCAACCAGTCTGCCCCAGTTCCCCAATAACATCATTAATTGAATTATTATTAATAAAAAACACAACTCTCAATTTGGCTTGATTTTGTTGAGCTTCTGAAATTCCTTTCCACATTGCTTTATCGTAAGCATAGGGATTTGCAACCACTAACCAAATATTCATATCTTACCGAATAATTAAAGTTTAAAGCCTCTCCTTTAAAGGAGAAACAAGAAAAAATTTTCCTCTGAGTCAATACCTCTTCTTTTCAAGGAGAGGTAATTATTAATTATTAACTAGACAGTGCAAAGTTCTTGAAATAAATATTGCTAGCTAAGGCTTTCAGCAATCTAAAGGTTAAAAACTCTTTATTCAGAGCTGTAAATACTGTAAGGTTTTTACGGCAATTCTTTCAGCTTTCAATGCTAATTGTTCTTGGGAATAACTTTGTACTCTCCAGTTATTAATTATTAATTATTAATTATTAATTATTAATTATTAATTATTCAAACTCCCAGCCCAAATAAAGGCCAATAAAATTTCGCCATTGCCAAGAATATCAAAGTCCCCACTAATTTTAGCAATAAGCCACGCTTAAAAGCTTCAGCAGGCGACACATAACCACTACCAATGATAATGGCCATTACCGGGGTACTGACTGGCAACAGAAAAGCCAAACCTGATGGCAAAGTAATACCCAATGTCATTGCTCTAGGATCAATTCCATATTTAGCTGCTAAAGCAAGTCCAACTGGCATCAAAACTGCCACAGCAGCAGCATTACTCATTCCTTCTGTCAAAATAGTAATAATCAACACCATTGCTACAAAACAAATTAAACCAGAATTAATCCACGATCCCAATAAACTCTCTGCTAATGCTTGTGCTGCCCCCGTATCTCTTAACACTGCACTTAGAGCAATAGCACTACCATACATCAAAAAAATACCCCAGTTAACATCTTCTTCTACTTCTTGCCAACTTGCTAACCCAAAAATGAAGCTACACATCACCCCAAAGAAAGCTATTGTATCTAGTCCCCAAACTGTTCCTCGAAAAATCCACAATAAAACTATCCCTGTCACTAACACTAATGTACCAATCTCTCTTGGTGAAATTCCTCCCAGACTTTTTGACCTAATTTTGAGAAATTTTAGGGCATTTGGTAAAGACACAACTGTACCTTTTCCTATTTGGAGTAAGATTACATAAGCCACTGTCAACAGTAATACAACTAAAGGAATAGACCAAATAAACCATTCCACAAAACTGATATCGTATTCTCCGTTAGTTGTGCTGCGAAGAACTCCTAATGCTAGTGGCGCTCTGGCACCTCCAAGTAAAGTTGCAATACCACCAATACCACAACCCCAACCTAAAGCTAAGAATGCTGCTAGTCCAAAACGTCCACCGGGTTTAGCTCCTGCTGCTTGTATAACTTCTATCACTACTGGAAATAACATTGCCGTCACAGCGTAGGAACTAATCACAAAAGACATTACGGCGGAAAGAATTAAAATAGAGGCAATTAAAGTATTCTGGGTATTGCCAAAACGGGAAACTACTGTTAATGCTAGACGGGTACTCAGTCCCGAACGTTGAATAGGACTAGCTAAAATAAATGCTCCTAATACAAAAAATACTGCTTTGTTGCCGAAATAAGCATAAGTTTCTGTGGCAGACATACTACCACTGAGAGGAATTAAAAATAAGACCATTAAGCCTGTGACTGCTACTGGTAAGGTATTAGTTGCCCACAGAAAAGCTGTTACTCCAAATACTGCTAAAGCTCCTTTTGCCTCTTTTTCTATTCCTGCTATTGGAAACAGGAGAATGCTTACATAGATCAGTGCTGCAGCTACAAACCAAAGCCAACGATACTTAGGTTGACGAGATATGCGTAACCAACTACGAAGATGTCTAATATTTTCCATTTATATGAGTTAAGTTGCGGAGATGTCTATTGGCAATGCTGTGAGGAAATTAAAATAATTTTTATTGCTTCAATATAGCTTTTATAACTGATTGAGCAGTTATATTTTACACTATGTTTGACTTTTAGCAAGTTAAATAGTTATGTTATCATAGTAGAAATCTCTAAGTCAAGAAAATGATGAAACTTTAAATTCCTAAAAAATTCCTATTTTTATTCGGGATTTAAATTTTGTTTTTTAGCGAATAATTAAGGTTTAAAGCCTTTCCTTTAAAAGAGAAAAAGCGGTCGAGGGATGGATGGGTTTCCTAACCATATCCAATCGACCAAGAGAAGAAAAAAATTTCACGCTCCGCGTCAATCTTATTCTTTTTCAGGAGAGGTAATTGTTCATTATTAATTATTAATTATTAATTGTTGAAAGGATGTTGTGAATGGAAAAAATTAATCAAACTGGTCTAACAGTATGGTTTACTGGTTTAAGTTGTGCTGGTAAAACTACTCTAAGTTTAGCTGTGGCAGAAGAGTTGCGATCGCTTGGTTATACGGCAGAGGTTCTTGATAGTACTGTTGTTCGTCAAGACCTCGGTAAAAGTTTGGGTTTTAGTAAAGTTGATCGAGATGAAAATATCCGTAGAATTGGTTTTTTAGCTCATCTTTTAACTCGTAATGGTGTGATTGTTTTAGTATCTGCTATTTCTCCTTATAATCAAGTTCGAGCTGAGGTTAGAAAAAGAATTGGCAATTTTATGGAAGTATATGTTAATGCACCTTTAGAAGTTTGCGAAGCACGGGATAAAAGAGGACTTTATCAACTTGCCAGAGCTGGAAAAATTAAAGAATTTACTGGCATTGACTTACCTTATGAAGCACCTCCTCATCCTGAAGTTGAATGTCTAACTGATTTAGAAACAGTTGCTGAAAGTAAAGAAAAAGTTATTCTAAAAATGATAAATAATGGTTATTTAAAACCTCGTGATTTTTCTCATAGTAGTGCTTATTTTTTTGATATTTAAAGGAAGAAGGAAGAGGGAAGAAGAAGCAAGGAGGAAGGAGGTTAATTAACTATTGTTTATTGTTGACAGGACTTACGCAAAGGCACTATTTATAGAGTTCAAGTACTATTGGACAATAGTTTTGAGCGCTATATATAGCGTATCTGCGTAAGTCCTAGTTGATTTATTAATACTTATTAACATAAGTTCATATAAATTGATTCATAGTTATCCCGATTAAGTTTATAGATGCGGGATTAATGGAAAAGAGGGGTGAAAAGGCTTCTGTGAAGCGTTTAGAAACCCTCCTCTAGTGCTTCGTTTGAAGCGGAATTAATAGGAACTTCAGGGCACTGAAACGAAACCTTATGGGAGATAAATTATGAGCATTAATCATAATGTTCCGTATTTTAATCTAGAGAATAACGAGATTGAGGGTTGGCGATCCTCTGGTGCTACAAGTGCTGCAATGTGTCTAAAATACTTTGGAGTTCCTGATTTAGGATCTATGCCACAGTACGAAGATGATGTTAAACAACGTTTTGATAGACTGGGAATAGCACATACGACTCCAGGTGGAATCAGGAGGTTAATAGAGGGTTTAGGATTGATCAATAATCTTACAATGACAGGAGGTCTTTCAGATATTACTCGCGCTCTAGATTCTGGAGAAATCTGTGTATTACATGGTTATTGGACGAACGCTGGTCATATTTTAGTCATACGTGGTTACGATGACAGTGGTAATTTTTTTGTAAATGATCCAGCAGGAGAATGGTTTTACGAAGGCTATCGTAATAATTCACCATACACAGAAGATAACAAAGGAAAAAATAAGCTATACAGTCGGAGACTAATATCCTCTGCTGGCAATGCATACTCTTTGCGCGAAACCCTAAGATTTTATGATACTTGGGGTAATGATGAGATAGAATCTACTGCAAGAATGTGGCTACATAGGATTTCTAAATAGATATAGGAGTATCTAGTAGTGGACTGTTTCATCTAAAATGGTGCATTAGATTCAATTCAAAAGTCAAAAGTCAAAAGTCAAAAGTAAGAATTTTCAAGTTAAAAACTAATGCACAGTTTTAGCTGTGTCAGTCCACTACTGGAATTTGTAAAAAGAGGTAATTATTAATTATTAATTGTTAATTATTAATTATTCGCTGGTTTGATACAACTTAGTTCTCAATCTTTCTAATTCTGCCTCAATTAGCTGATTTTTAGCTTCTGATAATTGAAATTTTGTTTGACAATTATATAACTGACTGCGTAACTTTTCTAATTCTGACTGAACTGTTTGAAGTTGAGGTTTTAATACACTCAGTTCATCTTGATATTCCATTGCCATAGGTCGTAATTTTTCTAATTCCTCCTGAAATTGTAACAGTTCATATTTTAATCTTTCTATTTCATACTGTTCGGGATTAACTTCAACTTTCTCTCCATTATAAAAATGATCGACGACTTTTCCTGTCATAATATTTCTCACTTCTTTCAGATGAATTCTATGTAAAAACGGATCTGAAAGTAAAGGAATATAATACATACAATCAGAGAAATAATAATGCGTTACTTGACTATGTCTGGTGCGGTTTTTATCTAAAACTGGACTACCCCCATGTAGTAAATTTGCAGCCCAAATTAAAGCTTGCCCTTTCTTCACATAAAGTTCTACTTTTTCTAAACCATTATGTTCAATTAATGACTGTAAAAACTCTTCATATATCGGATAAACATCATAAGGTTTATTTTGATAACTACCTGTAATTCCTAAGTCGTTTAAATCAAATATTGGTAATTTATGACTGCCAGGATAATAATGTAGGGGACCATTATTTGCATCTATATCTTCAAGAGCTACCCAAACTCCGCACATAAATCTAGCTGGCATTGAATTAAAATGTATGCTGTCACTATGAGTAGATTGTTGAGTACCAAGCTTAAAATTTAGGGTTTGAAATGGGATTGGTTCCCGCTGATAAAGTATTTTTAATAAGTTAATAATTTTGGGAGAAGTGGCAATTTTCTTTACATCTTGATTGAATGTCCAAGCATCCTGAATTCGGTCGTGATAAATCCAAGCTGATTCTACTTTGCCTTTTTCTCCATATATAGGAGTTAAGTCTTTAACTATTTTGTCTGTAGTTTCTGCAATATTTTCTATGCCTAAGTCGTCTATGATTACATATCCTTGTTCTGCAAATTGTTTGACAAGTTTTTTTGTATCTTTGTCTAAAGTTAACTGGCTAAAAATTTGTTCAAAAAATAGCGAATCTACCAAAGGTACATTCATCAGAAGAGGAGTAAACTTTTTATCTTTTGTTTTGCTCATAATTTGTAATTGAAGAAGGCAGAAGGCAGAAGGCAGAAGGCAGAAGGGAAAATTGCTTATGGATTCTCACCGCTCAACTAAACTTACTCAAACTGAACGAGAAAGCCTGAAAGCTCAGTTGTTCGTAGTGGATCGACCACTACAGGGTTAAACGGCAAACCCTTTATTCCTTGGTCCAAGACATCAGGAATTACT
>NZ_JAAHHG010000370.1 GCF_010692555.1 Okeania sp. SIO3B5
ATAATAAGATCTTCATGAGTTTTAATGCCTCTTTTTTCTTCTTCTGCCTTGTCCACTTTCCCTCCTTGTCTACCTTGTCTGACTCCTATTATACGATTAATGTAAAAAACCTACCCTTGTCAGGGGGCGAGGGGTGGGTCCCACAAGGGTTTCAAGACTTATGGGTAAGGGATAGCAACTGTGGGGGGAACAAGAGTCAATTTGCTTGCTCTAGTCCCCCAAAATTGGGGGACCAGCGGGGGCTTGAATGTAGCAAATGGGACTTCTCAGACAACCTCTTAACCTGTCTATCTTTCCTAACCTTTCCTTCGACTGCATATAAGCATTATTTTTTTAAATTGGAATTAAATTGCTTTTAAACTATTGGATAAAATTTGCAAAACTTGGGTGATTTTTTCTGTTTTTGCTTCTGTGGCACTAATTAATAATAAAAATACATTTCTATCAATCTGACGGGCTAAAATTATTCCATTTATCGGTTGTGTATTATTATTTATTGTTAAACTACCACTCCAAGGTAAAGTAATTTCTCCTGGTTTAATTTTTTGAAATTCTTGTGGTTGAAAACTTTCGCCTCTAGCAAATTCATTTATGGCAATTATCGCTAAAGTTTTATCATCTAACTGTTGTAAATTAACTTGAGGTTTGACTACTACAGTATAAGCTAAATTTCCTTCTGGGGATTCAAATACTGGTACGCCAGCAATGATTTTTTGTTGATAACCTTCTATAATTCCAATCTCAAATTTACTATCTTTATATGAGCGAGAATTCAAAGCGATTGATGAATTAGTAATGTCTTCAGCTTGGGCAGGTTTTAGTAAGGATATTTGATGCGAATTTCCGATCATATAATTGAAAATAAATAAAGTTAGAGCTGTGAATAATCCAATACTAATTAAGCGCCATTTTTTCATATATATAGCCATCCTATTTCAGTTATCAGTTATCAGTTGTAAAAATATCTTTGAATTTAGGGAACAGAAGTCAAAGTTTCAGATGTTTTATATATTCTTAGATTTTTGACAAATCATTTGGAATTACTATATTAAACTTCCAAATTAAAAATTGTTTTTCTGTAAACGATCGTCACTATAGTCATAATGATTTAGGTATACAGTATCTGAAAAAAAAGTTATATAGCAGAAAGAAGAAGGAAGGTTAATATTACATACAGCATATTTCGGGCAAATGATGTACAGGTTTGAATGGTAAAATTCTTGTAGTGCGGGCATCTTGCCCGCTAGATGTATACCTTATAACAGCGGGAAGTTCTGTAAGTCAAGAGTACTAATAGACATCTCAAAAAATAAAAAATAAAATCAATTTTTATCTATAAAATTATCAATTATTTCTCCCTATTCCCTATTTCCTATTTTCTGAAAATATCTAATGGCAATGGCTATAAATTATCAGTTAAATTCCTCAGAATATTCAACTATTAACTTACCACCTAAAACCTACCACCTACCACCTAAAACCTATCACCTAAAACCTACCACCTACCACCTAAAACCTATCACCTAAAACCTAAAATAGTAGGGTCTCCAAAATCAAATAATCCGGCGACACAACCTGTCATTAAAGTAGCAAGAGTACCAACCCATAGAGCTTTCCAACCAAGAGCAGAAAGTTCCGATCGCCTCGATGGTATGAGATTTGATATTCCACCGACAAAAATTCCATAGGATGCTATGTGGGTAAAACCACAAAGAACATAACTAACTATTAGTAAGCCACGATCGCTAATTTCTCCGGCTGCTTTTAGTTGTGCCAAAGTAAAATAAGGAGGGATACTTGTTTCAAATAATCTACGTCCAATTAATATTGAAACTTGCCAAAGTTCGTTCCATTCTAGAGATACTCCGGTGAGAAAAGTTAGGGGTAAAAATATCGCTCCTAAGATATTTTGTACAGTGATTATTTGAAATATATTTCCTAGAGGACTTGGTAGATTTGCTAAACCATTAAATATGGCATTAACTAATGCAAGTAATCCTAAAATTACAATAATTACTGCCACAATTCCCACTGACATTTTTACTCCATCTATCCCTCCATTCATTAAACTATCCATTGGGTTTGGTAATTGGTCATTTTCTTTTTTTTTCTCAGATGGAATATGACCTAAAGTTTTCGGTTTCTCGGTTTCTGGTATCAAGAGTTTTGATAGTACAAAACAAGCTGGAATGGTCATTATTGATGCTGAGACTAAATGCCCAGTAATACCAGGAAAGGTTGGTCTGAGAATAATTGCATATATGCCTAATATTGAAGAGGCGATGGAACCGAAACAACAAGATAAAATAGTACAAAGTTCACTGCGAGTCATATCTTTTAGATATGGTTTGACGGCAATTGCTGATTCTATTCCTACGAATATATTTGCAGCTCCAGATAAAGATTCTGCCCCACTAATGTTCATTGTTTTTTGGAAAATTTTAGCAAACAATTCAACGATGGGCTGAATAATATTTAGTCGATATAATAGACTAATTAACCCAGAAAAAAAGATGATTTGTGGGAGAGAACGAAAGGCAAAAATAAAGCCTAAATTAAGATTATCTGGAGTGAGGCGATCGCCTGGAATTTCTACATAAGGAGTACCTACGGTTCTAACTATCCATCTGGCTGCGGGGCCTGGTCCAACAATGCGATTAGGGTCTGGGACAATTGCTGAATTAGAGCCGCCAAATAAAAATCTGGCCCCTGCTTCGGAAGCATCTAGTACTGTATTTAAGAGGTTATTGATTTGTGCAATTAGGTCACGGGTTGGTAATACAAATATGAGTAAACCAATAAATAGTTGTAATCCTATTCCCCAAAATATAACTTTCCAAGGAATAATTAGGCGATTTTCTGAACCTAACCATGCAATAAAGCACAGAATTACAATTCCAATTAAAGAGATAAAGTTTAATAACACATTCATTTGATTAGGGATAAAATTTATAAATATAGCAGAAAATAGGGAGTAAATAGTGTTTTTTTTCTGCAATTTAGAGCTTGAGTTAAAATCTTATTGGAAATTGCATTGCTCTCGGTTTCAGTATAAATCTAAGCAGCAATGCTGAGTGCTAAATTGCTGTTTGCCGAGCATTATGGACCTAAACGCTTTTTAACTTTCAGTTATAATATTGACATAAGAAAATTTATATGGTAATCAGGATAAATTATGGAAGCATTTAGCCCAACTCCTCCTCAATGGACAGAATCTTCAATTCATGTGTTTCAGTTCTCCTGTCCTAAATGTGGGGCAGGTACAATGGACGCACAGGCAGTTTGGATTAATCGACGTTCCCCTGTCTATGGAGAAAATAGTCGTCGCAAATGGCAAGAATTTTATCATTGTAAGTGTGGTTGTAGTTGGTGGGCCTGGAGTAGCGATCGCCCACCTTCTAAGTATGCTCCTAGCGATCGAGATGAAGATGAATGTAATGATTTAGATCCTTTTAGTTAGAAATTTAGGGTAGTCCTGCTTAACGAAGTCAGAAGTCAGAAGTTAACCCACCCCTGCCCCTCCCCAACCCACCCCCGCCCCTCCCAGGAGGGGAGCCAGGAGGGGAAGTGGGGGATTTGAGAAAAGCTCCAAAAATATTGCGCCTTAAAAGGCGGGATTTTAGATCCATATTATTTTGATAATAATGGTATGTAGCGAAATAGTATATAACAAACAGGAATACCTGGTACGGGAGCAAGATGCTCCCACTTTTCTTGTAATACCAAATATTGTTACAGTGAGGACACAGGGAACAGGGAACAGGGAAAGAAAAACATAAATATTAAAGAGGAAAAAAGGTGGAAATTTTAGAATTTATGGAATTTATAATTTTTTCTTTTAGGAATAAATCACAAATTAAGATGTAACTGCCTTTTTTGAATTTGGTATAACAAACATAGGCGTGAAAATTCAAAATAAAATCAATTGTTCCTTGTTTCCTCTTTTCTGGAGATGTCTCATAAATGCCGTCTGGAGGTGATGAATAAATGTTTTTAAATGCAAAAAATATCTTACTAATATTTCAGCAAAGCCTAATTTTATTTACCTACTTTTTAATTTTTTCAAAATCTGTAATAGCAGAACCTAGCAAAAACAATGTTCTGCCGATAAATAAACAACAATTTGTTAATCAAGCTGAAAATTTTGCCCAACAAAGAATTATTCCATCTCAGCTAAAAGCTATTAGAAAATGGGAAGAAGAATTATTAAAATGGCAAACATTAGGAGATAAATCTCAAGCAGCATTGACTTTAATTAAGCTCGGTGAAATTTACAAAGATATTGGCGCAACAAAGCTGGCATTAGAACATTACAATAAAGCATTAAGTTTATATCGAGAATTTGATAACCGTCTCCAGGAAGCATTTATTCTCAGTCAAATTTCTAGTATTTATATTATTGAGTTAGAACGACTGAAAGAAGAAAGAAATTTTCACTCATTGCATAGTTTGTATGTCAATTCTCGTCAGTCTCAGTTATTGTTAGAAAAAATCCGTAGCACTCCAGAAAAAGTCTTAGAACTTTATCAGAAATCTCTCAGAATTTACCAGGAACTTAATAACTTATCTGGAGAAGCTAGCATTCTGAATAAAATGGCTCAGAAGCGATATTTATATGATAGCGATCTAGACAAACATAAATTACTCCAAAAATCTTTAGCTATTTATCAAGAAATTGGGGATAAACAAGGAGAAGCTCTTGTTTTGGGTTTTCTCAGTGAATTTAATCTGATGGAGTATAGAAATGACCAAGCAGGATGGGATTTATTCGATCGAGCTATGGCAATTTATGGGGAAATTACACCTCAAAATAGTGATGGTTTTACGATAGGTAAAGCCCAAGCAAATCTATTAACAATGGCTGTGGATTATTGGTGGTCGGATAATCAACGAAAAGCTTTGGAATTATACGAACAGTCATTAAAAATTTATCAAGAAATTGGGGATAAAAAAGGCGAAGCACTGGCGATAAAAAATATGGGCTATCGCTATTTTTTGTTAGAGGATAAAGAAAAGGAATTAGAGTTTTATACAGAAGCATTGGGTATTTATCGAGAAATTGGCGATAGTTTTGGAATAGCGAATATTCTGGATAGTTTAGGAAGAGCTTACTATTTTTCAGGAGATGTCGAAAAAGCGTTAGAATTCTACAATCAAGAATTAGAAATACTTCAGGAAGCTAGTCAATTTTATAGTCAAATCGGAGATTCAGAAACTGCTTTAATATTTGAATATCGTCAGCCTGTTATTTGGTTTGCCATTGGAAATATTTACTCTAAATTACAAGATGATAAAAATGAAATAGAAGCATATAAACAAGCAAGAAAGGTTTATCAAGAATTGCGGGATAATGAAGGGGAGATAGATTTTCTGATTAAAGTTGCTGAATACTATGGGAATCAAGAAAACCTGGAAAAAATGGTGGAATTTTTAACGCAGGCTGTGAAAATTTACCAGGAAAAGGGCGATTTTCAAGCTGAAGCTAATCTCTTGCGTGACAAAATTGCTGGAATTTATTTCTATAGATTGAAAGATTCAGAAACAGGGTTTGAAATTCTGAATAAATCTCTAAAAATTTACCGACAAATTGGCAAAACTGAAGAAGTGGCAAAGACTCTCAGTCGGATTGGCTATTTGTATCTCTATACTGCTGAAAATGAATTACAAAATCCATTAGAGAGTAAACGAATGAGCAAGCGGGAAAGGTTTTTCTAGAAAATGGTGAAGAGAAAAAGACAGTAAATATTTTCATCAATATTGCTCGAGAAGACTATATTAAATTTGGAGATAAGGAAACTGCTTTGCAATTCTATTATCGAGCCATCCCAATTTCTCAAAAATTAGGAGATTACAAAACAGAAGCATGGATTTTACGAACTATTGGTCAGCTTTACTATGAATTAGAAAATCCAAACAAAGCATTAGAAACTTTTAATCAAGCACAAAGTATTTATCAAAAAAATAATGACCGTTCAGGACAAGCTTGGACAATTTATGAAATTGGTAAAAGTTACACCACATTAGGAGATTTCAAAAAAGCTTTAGATTCCTATAAACAAGCTTTACCTATTTATGAGCAAGAAAATAATGCACCTCTTCAAGAAAGACGAAGCCTTGATATATTGATTAGAATGAGTCGAATCTATGCTTATTTAGGAGATTCAGAAAAAGCTCTAGAATTCTGCCAAAAATCCCTAAGCTATGGTCAAGAAATTCTTCAATCAAAAACAATTTCAAACACAGAAGTATTTAGGGAAATTGGTAAGCTTTGCTATCAAATTGACAGTCCTAAAAATGCTTTAAATGCCTTCGAGCAATATCGTTTTGTTTATCAAAAACTTGGAGCAGACCGAGAAGTAACAGGTCTCATGCGAATTGGTAAAGATTATACTGAATTAGGAGACTCAAAACAGGCATTATACTTTTTCAATCAAGCTAAGAAAGTTTATCAAAATAGTGGTTTTGATGAGGGAGTTATAAATACTTTAATTTGGATTTCTCGGATTTCTTTTCAGGCTGGAAATTATCAAAATGCTTTAGATTCTTTCGAGCGAGGTTTGAGAATTGCTCAGAAAATTGATAATCCTAACAAACAAGCTTTAATATTAAGTGAAATTGGCGATATTTACTCCGAGTTAGGAGACAAAGAAAAAGCTTTAGAATTTTACAATCGAGCATTGATAATTTACAAAAAGCTCGGAGATTATAATCAACAAACCGATATTTTGAATAAAATTGGTAAACTTTACCAGCAATTCGGAGATTTAGAAAAATCCTTAACATTTTATCAGCAAGCCTGGAAAATATCCCAAGAAAATTATCCTCTTAAATTAGTCTCTATTTCTATGAATATTGCTGCAATATACTCCGAACTCGGAGAATTAGAAACAGCCTTAGAATTTTTAAAACAAGCTCTAAATTCTCATGGAAAAAATTATTCTTCTTTGCATACAGAGATAGGTAAAGTTCATTCTAATTTAGGAAAACTAGAAACAGCTTTGCAGTTCTTTAATCAATCCCTAGAACTACTTGAAAATAACTATCCCGAATCAAGAGCAGAAAACTTGTTTGGTATTGCTCAAGTCGAACAAAAACAAGGTAATCTCCAGAATGCTTTAACTCAAATAAAAACAGCAATTTCTTTAATAGAAGAAACACGAACTAGCAAAAATTCTCCCGAAGAACGTCTTACTTTTTTTACCTCCAAACAAGACTATTATGAATTTTATATCGACTTATTAATGGAACTGCATCAACAAAATCCCTCTCAAGGATATGATGCTCAAGCACTCAACATCAGCGAACGCTCTAAAGCAAGAAGTCTCCTCGAACTTCTTACCGAAGCAAATACCGATATTCGCAAAGGTGTTGAACCAGAATTAGTCATTCAAGAACGAAATTTACAACAACAATTAGATGCCATTGAGCGACGACGGGTAGAACTTTATAGCAGTGAAAAACAAACCCTAGAACAAAAAACAGCCATCGAACAAGAACGACAATATCTCCTCCAAAAATATAAAGAAGTCCAGGCAAAAATCCGCGAAAAAAGTCCGAGTTATGCAGCTATTACTCAACCTCAACCCATCACTTTAAAACAGATTCAAACACAAATTCTTGATGATGACACACTTCTATTGCAATATTCTTTAGGTAAGAAACGTAGCTTTCTTTGGGCGGTTACTAAAAATAGTATTACCAGTCATGAACTCCCTCCAAAAGCATTGATTGAAAACATAGTTAAAGAATTTCGTCTTACTGTTACTAATAGACGAGCAGATCCGTCCTCCTTAGCAGAAACTTCTAAATCTCTCTATCAGATAATTTTAGCTCCTGTTGCCAAGCAAATGAATAATCAACGCCTGGCGATCGTTAGTGATGGCATTTTAAATTACATTCCCTTTGCTGCCATTTCCTTACCAACAACCTCATCAGAAGCAAATTATTTACCTTTAATAAGTAAGCACGAAATTGTCAATCTTCCTTCTGCATCAACCTTAAGTATTCTACGTCGAGATGCCCAACAACGAAAAATTGCACCCAAAACCATTGCGATAATTGCCGATCCTATCTTTAGTCCTGATGATACCCGGTTAGAAAATGCTGTATCAACCCATAGTGAAAATTGGGAACAATATAACCTCAATCGTGCTGCTCGACAAATGGATGTGGGAATTTGGCAACGACTCCCATATACCCGAACAGAAGCAGAAGCAATTCTCGCCCTTTTGCCAAACTCAGAAACTATATCTCACTTTGATTTTGCAGCAAATCGTACCCAGGTAATCAATTCTCAACTGAATCAATACAGAATTATCCATTTTGCTACCCACGGATTACTTAATAGTATTAATCCTGAATTTTCTGGAATTGTTTTATCGATGGTAGATCCACAGGGAAACTTGCTAAATGGATTTTTACGTCTCCATGATATTTTCAACCTAGATTTTTCCGCAGACTTAGTAGTATTGAGTGCTTGTCAAACCGGATTAGGAAAACAAATACGAGGAGAAGGATTAGTAGGATTAACCAGAGGATTTATGTATGCAGGTACACCTCGCGTACTCGTCAGTTTGTGGAATATCGACGATGCTGCTACGAGCGAAATAATGAGTAGATTCTATAGGTTGATGTTAAAAGAAAAATTATCACCAACAGAAGCATTAAGAAAAGCACAGTTGGAGATGGTTTCAGAGACTCGTTGGAAAGCTCCTTATTATTGGGCAGCTTTTACTTTGCAAGGAGAGTGGAGTGAGGGAGTTCTTGATGACGCGGAGACACGGGGACGCGGGGACGCGGAGACAGGGGGACGCGGGGATGCGGGGACACGGGGACGCGGGGACGCGGGGACACGGGGACGCGGGGACACGGGGACACGGGGACGCGGGGACGCGGGGACGCGGGGACGCGGGGACGCGGGGATGCGGGGACGCGGGGACGCGGGGATGCGGGGGCGCGGGGACGCGGGGACGCGGGGATGGGGAGAGGGGGAGAGGAGGAGAGACGGGGACGCGGAGATTGGATAAAATGAGGAAACTGAGTAATTTAAGGAAATAGGACTGGGAACTTATGACAGATATTCGTTCTTTTAAGGAATTGAGAGTATGGCAGAATGCGATGGATGTAACGATGCTGATTTTTGAGCTAACTAAATCTTTTCCCCCAGAAGAACGATTCTCCCTCAGCGACCAAATACGACGTTCTTCTCGTTCTGTAGCTGCCAATTTAGCTGAGGCTTGGAGAAAAAGAAGATATCCTGCAGCTTTTGTCAGTAAGCTCTCAGATGCTGAGAGTGAAGCCGCAGAAACTCAAACTTGGTGTGAAATTGCTCTTCGATGTGGGTACTTAACTCATTCTCAAGCAGAGTCTCTTGATTCAAAACTTGAAGAAATACTAGGTCAGTTAGTAAAAATGGCTTCACAACCAGAAAAATGGACAATTTCTACTACTCGCTCTGTTCATCAAAGAAAGCCTCCGGGATAGACACGGAGAGGGGGAGACACGGAGACGCGGAGAGAGGGAGACACGGAGACACGGAGATGGGGAGACGCGGAGACACGGAGATGGGGAGACACGGAGACACGGAGATGGGGAGACACGGAGACGCGGAGATGGGGAGATGGGGAGACGCGGAGACACGGAGATGGGGTGTCATATCAAATCCGGTAGCATAGGTGTTATTCAGTATATCAGTATATAGGTGTTATTCAGTATTTAGAGATAAGAGTAGGGGCGAATGCCATTCGCCTTATATTGTAGGAGCGCCATTCGGCAGCTCTACGTTAGCATAAGGCCATTTGCCCTTACGCATTTTATGAAGATCGACGGAATTATATTACTCCGAAGCCAACAGATCTGATATCACCGCCTCCCCGTGTCTCCATGTCCCCGTGTCTCCGCGTCCTCAAAAACCCCCTCACCGCGTCCCCGTGTCTCCGCGTCTCCGCGTCCTCAAAAACCCCCTCACCGCGTCCCCGTGTCTCCGCGTCTCCGCGTCCTCAAAAACCCCCTCACCGCGT
>NZ_JAAHHG010000371.1 GCF_010692555.1 Okeania sp. SIO3B5
ATATCATGTTCGGTTGAATACTTACACTTTGGAGGAAGGAAGGCAGAAGGCAACCCACCCCTAACCCCTCCCAGGAGGGGAAGGCAGAAGGGAAGAAAGAGTTCAAAGGGATAAAGTTTTTTTATAACTGATTATCCGAACATGATATAATACCTTGCTTTTGAGCTCTTCATGCTCAAAAAGTTAGCATTTCTGGCGCATAGTTGAGCAAAAAAAAAATTATTCCCCTACTCCCCTACTCCCCTACTCCCCTACTCCCCTACTCCCCCGCTCCCCTACTCCTGAAAAAAGACTTTCCATAAGCAAACCCTAATTATTAGGTAGTGTAATCAGCGTTAATTTTCACATAATCATAACTCAGGTCACATCCCCAAGCTTTTCCACTACCAACACCATCCCCAACTTTGACAGAAATTAACACAGTATCATCCTTGAGATATTCTCCCGCTGCCCTCTGCTTCAAATACTCGCTAGCAGCAGCTCGGTCAAAATCTAAAGGTTGACCGTTTTCCATCATCAAAAAGTCTCCCAACTTGATCTGTAACTGCTCCTGCTCAAACTTCACCCCAGCGCGACCAGCAGCTCCGGCAATTCTTCCCCAGTTGGGGTCGCGACCAAAAATAGCTGATTTTACAAGAGAAGATCCAGCAATAGTCTTAGCAATTTGATTGGCAGATGCTTCATCAGATGTTCCTGTCACCTGAACTTCTATCAGACAAGTTGCTCCTTCTCCATCACGAGCGACCGCTTTTGCCAAATATACACAAACCTCTGTCAACATCGCCTCCAGCTTTTCCGCCTCCGCCCCCACATTAGTAATAGCAGAGGTGCGAGACTGACCATTTGCCAAAGCAATTACTGTATCATTAGTACTCGTATCCCCATCAACAGTAATTTGATTAAAACTACGATTAACTGCTCTAGTTAACATCTCTTGCCATAATGGAGGAGAAACTGCTGCATCACAAGTCACAAAAGACAGCATTGTTGCCATATTCGGATGAATCATACCAGAACCTTTGGCAATACCACCAATACGCACCGGGCGATCGCCCATTTGAGTTTCTAGAGCAATTGATTTTGTGGCTAAGTCTGTAGTGACAATAGCTTTTGCTGCTGCTTCTCCCCCTTCCGTAGAAACTGTAGAGACTAACTCGGGAATTGCTACTTTGAGAGCATCCATTTTAATTCGTTTGCCAATAACTCCTGTAGAAGCTAATAATATTGACTCTGGAGAAATATTGAGTGCTTTAGCCAATACTTCCGCACTTTCCACAGCATCCTGCAAACCTAAACTTCCAGTACCAGCATTTGCTTGCCCAGAATTACACAAAATTGCCCTAGCACTTGGTTTAGCTTCTAGCTGTTGCCGACAGTAGTCCACACAAGCAGCTCGTACTTGATTTGTCGTGAAGACTCCAGCTGCGATCGAGTCTACATCTGACAAAATCAAGGCCAAGTCTGGTGCCCCGGAGGGTTTTAACCCCGCAGTAACTCCTGTTGCCTGATATCCTTTGGGAGCTGTTACCCCACCAGTAATTACTTGCCAGTCTGACATTTTTCTTTCCTTTATTTGATAATTGTGCTGACTGGCAATTATAAATGATTTGGGGGTATTATATCATGTCCGGTTGAATACTTACACTTTGAAGGAAGGAAGGCAGGAGGCAACCCACCCCTAACCCCTCCCAGGAGGGGAAGGCAGAAGGGAAGAAAGGATT
The DNA here is from genome assembly GCF_010692555.1 of Okeania sp. SIO3B5. Taxonomy (GTDB): domain Bacteria; phylum Cyanobacteriota; class Cyanobacteriia; order Cyanobacteriales; family Microcoleaceae; genus Okeania. Next base: position 1,722 of record NZ_JAAHHG010000371.1, read on the forward strand.
AAAAGGGATAAAGTTTTTTTATAACTGATTATCCGAACATGATATTATATCATAAATGTAGATTTTCATTTGAAGATAAAAAAAACAGTCGCAACTTCCTTTGATGGGTATCTCAGATAGGGAAGCTGCGACTCTTGAGTCAAAAACATTATTCAATTTTTGAGGCAATGTTCCTAACTCATGGAAGCATGACTACGGTCATAAGTAGTGACAAAACTATGATGGGGTTTTCCTTGAATATTGCCCCAGTAATCATCTGCTTCTACACCGACTTCTGTGGCAGTGCGGTTCAGCATTGACTGTTGACGATTTTTCACTAAGTTGTGATGACGGATCATTAATGAACGTGCTTGATTTTCTACTGACATATTTTTAATTCTCCTGTTGCTAACTTTTGGTTTTCACTCTAACTCATGGAAGCATGACTACGGTCATAAGTAGTGACAAAACTAGGATGGGGTTTTCCTTGAATATTTCCCCAATATTCATCTGCTTCTACACCGACTTCTGTGGCGGTGCGGTTGAGCATTGACTGTTGACGATTTTTCACTAGGTTGTGATGACGGATCATTAATGAACGTGCTTGATTTTCTACTGACATATTTTTAATTCTCCTGTTGCTAACTTTTGGTTTTCGCTTTAACTCATGGAAGCATGACTGCGGTCATAAGTAGTGACAAAACTAGGATGGGGTTTTCCTTGAATATTTCCCCAATATTCATCTGCTTCTACACCGACTTCTGTGGCGGTGCGGTTCAGCATTGACTGTTGACGATTTTTCACTAAGTTGTGATGACGGATCATTAATGAACGTGCTTGATTTTCTACTGACATATTTTTAATTCTCCTGTTGCTAACTTTTGGTTTTCACTCTAACTCATGGAAGCATGACTGCGGTCATAAGTAGTGACAAAACTAGGATGGGGTTTTCCTTGAATATTTCCCCAATATTCATCTGCTTCTACACCGACTTCTGTGGCGGTGCGGTTCAGCATTGACTGTTGACGATTTTTCACTAGGTTGTGATGACGGATCATTAATGAACGTGCTTGATTTTCTACTGACATATTTTTAATTCTCCTATTTGATTAACTATTGTTTGTTAAAGATTATTGACATCCTCCCAACGCTCCCCTGCGGGAGAGCGCGGGCCTCCAAGCAACGTTGAGATGAAGATGGCAAGAAAAAAATAAATTAGCTCATTGAAGCATTACCGCGCTCATAATTTTTCCTAAAGCTAGGCTGTTGTGGGAAGTTTTTTCCCTTACACTTTTATATTAACCAATAATTCTGTAACTGTTGCTACAAAATACTAATTCTTTGCAAATCTTTACATTGAATGTTTTTCAACGCTATATGTAGAGTTATACTCAATTGAATTGATATATGTAGCGTTTTGGCGCAATTAATCAAGAAAGGCAAAGGGCTGGAGGCAGAAGGCAACAGAGGAAGACAAAAGGGTTTCAGCTTCTATTTAGGGTTTGCTGAAAAAGTCTTGTGGGTGATGGTAGGAGACAGGAGACAGAAGACAGGAGATAGGAGAAATGGGAATTTATAGAGGAGTTAGGAGGAAGAATAGTCCTTTGATTTTTCTGCGCAACTATGCGCCTAAATTGTTTACTGCTAACTGACCACTATAATTTTCTTCTTACTTTTGACTTCTTAACTTCTTACTTCTTACTTTTGACTCCTGACTCCTTCTTCTATGCTACATTTTGTCGTGCATAATGTAGGTTCTAAAATTCTGTCTCCTGTCTCCTGTCTCCTGACTCCTTCTTCTATGCTACATTTTGTCGTGCATAATGTATGTTATAAAATTCTGTCTCCTGTCTCCTGTCTCCTGACTCCTTCTTCTATGCTACATTTTGTCGTGCCGAATGTAGACCACCATTTTCAATTTGCTTCTCCAGTTAAAGTAAAAGCTGCCCAATTTTTTACTTCTGGAAATTTTTTTAGAGTAGTTAACATAGCTTGTCGTAGTGCTTTTGCTTTATTATCAGTAGTATTTAATTGATGATAGAAATCTACCATTAATAATTGGGTTGCATCATCTGGAACTTTCCATAAAGAGACAATAATGCTAGGCGCTCCTGCTGCTAAAAAAGAGCGAGATAATCCAATTACTCCATCTCCTGTAATTGCTCCACGACCTGTATCGCAAGCACTTAAAACTACTAATTCTGCATTCAAATTTAGTTCTAAAATTTCATAATAAGTAAGGAAACCATCATTATTTTTGTCGGGAGTAAGTGCTAATGCTCCAGGTATTCCTAATTCTCTAATATCTGTCAGTAAACCATGAGTTGCTATATGAATTACTCGTGAATTTTCCATTTGTTTTTTGACTAAGCTTTCTGTTGCTTGTTTACCAATTATTGCTTGAGTTTCTAGAAAATCAGCTATTTGTTTGGCTTCAATTTCGGCACCAACTAAAGGTTCTAATGGTTGCTCATGTAGTTTGGGCATTGAGGGATTACCTACTACTAAATCTCTTTGATTATTATTTCTGGGCAAGCCAACTATTAAATCATTTTGTGGATTTGCTTTTTTATTTTTAGCGCGTTGTTTGTGGGTTAATTCTAATACTTGGATTGCTGGTGCAGTCAGAATAGTATGTTTTTCTATTAAGTATTTTTCTCCCTCGTCCATCAAGGCAACAAAGGGAATTAAAAATAACTCTTTTTGAGGTATAAATATTACTGATTCTTCAGCATTAGTGGGGAGAATATCTGCTATGGGTTCAATTAATAATTTGTACAGTTTTTTGAGTTGAATTTGTGGTTGGTATGGTTTTACTAAAAGCGCCCGACGAGTATCTATAACTAGGTCTCTTAAAGTTTTATTTTCTAGAACAGATTTCAACTCTATTTGACGAAATGCTATTTCACCAGTTGGTTGAATTACCCAAATATAAAGTTGTTCTTCAATGATGGAATATTCGACTATTGTTGCAGTTTGTTCGGCAGCTATTTGTTGAATTTCTTTGAAAGTTGGTGGCTCAATATTTGCTTGAGTAATAGTGTGTGAAGAGAGACGGTCAAATAATAGTTCTACAAATGCTCGGGCACGACCTCGTTCGGCAATTTCTAAAGCATCTTTGATTTGATTTTGTTGAACTAAGACTTTCTGTAATTGATTATAAGTATCTATTTGAGTTTCAAATAATGATACTTTCAATAAATCTTTACCGCCTAGTTTTTTTCTGATTGATTCTTTGACTATTATTGCCGAACGTAAATTTTTTTCGGCTTGTTTTAAATCTCTTTTTGCTAAATAAGTTATACCTAAACTTTCAAAGGCTTCTGATTCTCCATGAATTTCCTGAATTTCTTGAGAGATGGTTAACTGTTCCTGAAAGTAATTAATTGCTTTGTCATAATTTCCTAAAGCTAAATAGTTTTGACCTAGTTGGTTAAAGGAGGCAGCTTTTGTATAAATATCGTTTGTATTAGTAACTATATTCTCAAAAAAATCTATTGCTTCATCATGTCTTCCGAAAACAGTATAAAGACCTCCAATATAGAATGCTTTTCTTCCCAATTCAGCACTTTGCTGATAGTATTCGATGGCTTTTTTGTAATTTTTTTGAAAATAGTAAATATCCCCAATTCCTTCTAAAGCACGAGCTTGAATATCTGTATCTTTAATTTCTTTTCCTCTGGCTAAATATTCCTTTTGATACTCAAGACTTTTATGATAAATTCCTAAATATAAGTAAGGCTTTGATATGTCATATAATCTGGCTGTCGCTGCATAATCATCATCAATTTCTTCAGCCAATTCAAAACTTTGCTGATAATAATCAATGGCATTAACATAATCATTTAACCAATAATAAGCCCATCCTACACTAGATAAAACTTGTACTAGCCCAGATTTATCTCCGATTTCCTGATAGATTTTCAGAGATTTTTTAGCTGTTTCTAAACCTTTTTGATATTGATGAGCATTACTTACTAAATTATCGGCTTCTAATCTCAGTCTTTCAGCTTCTGCTTTCCGAGAATTTACTTGTCGTAGGCGATCGCTATCTACACATTCATCCCAGGAACTGTCATAGCCTACATAATTTATACAATATCGATTATTTTTTATCTCTAAAATTTGAGCTAAATGCCATTGCTTTTGCCACAAAACTTCTACATATTCATTAACTGAATAATCTCTATTTGTTTGGGTAAATTCTGAATTATGTTGTTCTATATTAGTATTAGTATTTCGACGATAACCTTCTAACCGGAGTCTTTCTGCATCAATTTTTCTAGGGTCTGCAATGCGGATACGAACTCTATCAATACATTCATTCCAAGAACGGTCATGGCCTACATAAGTTATACAATATTGATTATTTTTAATTTCTAGAATCTTGGCTAAATACCATTCATTTTGCCATAAAACTTCTATATATTGATTTAGTCTTAGGCTTTCTGCTGAAGAATTTTGATTTTGAATAGGACGAAGGCGATCGTTACCTAAACATTCATCCCAGGAATCATCATAAGTAGGATAAGTAATACAATATTGATTATTATTAATTTCTAAAATTTTTCCTAGATACCAGTTTTCTTCCCAAAGCACTTCTACATAATCTCCCACCTGATAATTTTGTGCTAATAAAAAAGGCTGATTAACTAATGATTTTTCTGTTATTTCTGTAGATTTGATATTGGGATGATTATTGACTAAATGTTTTGGTGGTTTTGATAGTACATTTTGCCAATTTTTGGCTAATGTAAACTTTTCAGATGCCCGAGCTTTTTCAGAAATATTCAAGCTGGAAAGTATTGATAATTTCACCAAGATTATGACTAATAATTTGCTGATTTTTTGAGTATTTTGAATCATAATGTCTGGAATTTTTATACTGATGAAATACAGTAATCAACTCCCTCAAGTTAAACACTGACAGGACTTACGCAAAGACACTGTATATAGAGTCCAGTAACTATTGGACAATAGTTATAACTACTATATATAGCGTATATGCGTAAGTCCTAACTGAGAGAAAAATCAAAAAGCTGATGACTGAACTAAGTACTATAAATTAATGAAAATATAGCAGTCGAAGCAAAGAGAGCAGACATATCAAAAGCTTAGAGGATATCTGAAAAGTTTTTTGATACTGAATTTTGCCCCCCTAGCCCCCCAATTTTGGGGTAGGGCTGTTTCATTCTCGATAGACAGGGGGACGCGGGGACGCGGAGACACGGAGACACGGGGATGGAGGCTTTTAAGCGGCATTGAACCAAATATCCTCTCAGAGCTTAAAGACGCTTATTGGCGCTCAAAATAGGCAAATTTTGGCAAATTTCACTGTTCCACTATCCCCTCATCTTCCGTTCTCCTTAAATCGTTAATCTACAATACTTTGAAACAGCCCTGCCCAATTTTGGGGGAAGAGTCAATTTGCTTCTAAAATTCCTCCAATTTTGGGGGATTTAGGGGGCTTGGATGTAGCAAATGGGAATTCTCAGACAACCTCTTAAAACCCAGACAAAACAAGATTTTTCCTTCTTCCTTCTTCCTTCTTTCTTCTTCCTTCTTCCTTCTTCTGCTATAAAACTGAAAGAGGTTAAAACTAGCTCCAAAGGAAATAATTATTCCCTTCAATTCTAGTTTTAACCTCTTTATTTAAAACTCAGCAACAATACAATTAGCGTTTTATCTTCGCTAAACTCCTAAAATGCTATGTATAAGAAACTGGTGCAAGCAATTTTCAATAATTATTAATTATTAATTATTAATTATTAATTATTAATTACCCAACACTTTCTTCATCCCATTAACTGAGGTTCCAAAAGTCGAGTTAGACGAGTTTTTTGGTAACTGGTCATAAAAGCATCTAATGTCCGTAGAAAGTCTTCCCGTACCTGAAAATGATCCACTCGATTCACTATTTGGCCATTTTCAAATAAAATCAGAGTAGGCAAAGTTCTGAGTTGATATTTACTAGCAAGCTTTAAACTTTCGTCAGCATTTACCCCTACTAGCTTTAAATGGCCATTCCACTCAGACTGAAATTGAATTAATTGGGGGACAATCATTTTACACAGGCCACACCACGGTGCCCAAAAATTTACTAAAACTGGTTTAGAGGCATCTAACACCTCTTTTTTAAAAGTTTTTTCGTTAATTGACAAAAGCATGGCTTCTCTATCTGACATTAATTAAATTTTTTATATCCATGGGATCATGCTACCAGTCTACGCTCCCAGTTGCACGGATTAGTAGTGGATGAGCTTGCCAAAGTAAGAAAATAAAAACAGCTACTCCTAGATATGCCCATCGGAGAAACTCCTGTAACTGTAGAGTTTGACGTCTTTGAATAATAGCCATAAAAGGTATAACTGATGTGCGAAATTTTAACTTTTCAAAAGATTCACCAAAACGCTGTTGAAGTCGTCGATCCCCATGCCATACACCAAATAAATGATGGATTATGAGGCCAAAAGAGGTAACAAGGGTAAAACTTGTCCCTAACCAAAGAGTATGGGCAATACACCAAATTACTTGGCCTACCATTTGGGGATGGCGGGTAATCCTAATAATTCCTGTTTCATAGAGATGGACTTGAGGTTTTTGAATTGCAGCAATTTCTAAAAGATTGAATGTAGAGGGATAGAGGAAAATAAATGAAATTGCTGATAGTATCCAGACTATAGGCTTAACTATTGGGATACCTTGCAGTTGCCATAACTGTAACCCATCGTAACGGTGGTTGAAAAAGTAAATAATCAGAATTACTGCTAGTGGCAGACTGACTAGGGCAAATAAAATGCGATAGGGTCTAGGGCCAATTTTTGTTTCGGCCCACGGTCGGAGGGCTGCTAAACCACTATGAGCGGTCGCAAAACTTAGTAATAACCCCAACATAATTAAATGGCTAGGGGTTAACCAATCATTAGACATGGACACTATGGAAAATTGATAATAAAAGTTAACTTTTGCAGGAATCGTCCAGCAGTATGCTGAAGGGACTTCATTAATTGATAATGCCAACCCCTGACTTCCACAAGAAGTCTAATATGTAACTTAAATGCAAACCAATTTAAGACACCTTTGAAAAACCTAGCCAACCCTAGACATTTTTAGGAATTGTCTCTCAAAGGTTGCAGATTAAGTCTTAACTGACTACGTTGGCAGGTCACGACCACCATAAGTGAACTCCAGCTTATGTACTGGTCACTCTAAATTAAGGACAGCGTTAAAGTACGCCAATCGGAAGTGGGTTTGATACCGATAGTGTTTAGGGTATTAACAAGCCTGGCCAACATAATCGAGGAACACTTTACTGAAAAGGACTAGACACCACAATGTCTAACACTAATTACGTTTTCGTCATAGATACAAACAAAAAACCATTACAACCTTGCAAACCTTCTATTGCTCGTAGATTGTTAAATTCTGGTAAAGCTGCTGTCTGGCGACGCTTTCCGTTTACTTTGATTCTCAAAAAAGCTGTTAAAATAGTTGTAAAAACAACTTTAACCCTCAAGATTGACCCAGGCTCAAAATTTACAGGGATGGCTCTATTAGAGGGAAACAAGGTAATCTGGATGCTAGAAATCCAACATCGAGGTTCCCTAATCTCAGAAAAACTCTCTAAGCGTTCTTGCAGACGGAGAGCTAGAAGGACAAAAAACCTCAGATACCGTAAACCAGGATTACCCAACAAAAAGAAGCCCACTGGTTGGTTAGCACCTTCTTTAATGCACAGAGTCGAAACTACTATGACTTGGGTCAAACGATTAATTAAGTTTTGTCCAGTAGAATCAATCTCAATGGAACTGGTTCGCTTTGATACTCAATTGATTCAAAATCCAGAAATTTCTGGTACTGAGTATCAGCAAGGGGAATTAGCAGGATATGAATTGAGAGAATATTTATTAGAAAAATGGGGTCGTCAATGTACTTATTGTGGTAAAACAAATACACCATTAGAAATAGAACATATTCACCCCAAGTCTAAAGGAGGTTCAGACCGAGTATCTAACTTAACTGTTGCCTGTAGTAAATGCAACCAACTTAAGAGTAATCAAGATGTCAAAGAATTCTTATCAGGAAAGCCAGAATTATTAAAGCGAATACTAACCCAAGCAAGAAGACCATTAAAAGATGCAGCAGCAGTTAATTCTACTAGATGGAAGTTGTTTAATACCTTAAAGACTACTGGGTTGACCGTAATCACATCTAGCGGGGGACAAACAAAATTTAACCGCAGAAAGCAGAAATTACCCAAAGCACACTGCATAGACGCTGCTTGTGTAGGTGAAGTTAATA
>NZ_JAAHHG010000372.1 GCF_010692555.1 Okeania sp. SIO3B5
TCGAAGTATCCTTAGTTATTAGGAGCCTCTGGGAGTTGGAAACTCTCAAGTCCGGTTTTGAAACAGAGGTGAGGGATAGTGATATCCCCATCGACTGTAACTATCCAAGTTCTCAAATATGTTCAAACTGTGGGCATCAACAGAAAATGCCGTTACACTTGAGAACTTATGTTAGCGCAGCTTTGCGTTAGCAAATGTAGTGAATGCGGTTTTGAAGCTGACAGAGATTTTAATGCTGCTATCAACCTGAAAAACTATGTGAATCAGTAGCTTGAGTCAAGAGCGAATTTAAGCCTGTGGAGAAGATAAGTTACAGACTGCGGTCAGTGGTCTTCTGTGTTTGCGCAGCATTGCGTCAGCAAAACAGGAAGCTAGCTCCAAAGCTCATGCAACCACGCATGGGTAAGTTTGGGTAAGTTTAGTAGAACGGAATAGCTAGTATCCGAATAGCTTGTCGAATATCCTCGGCGACAGCGATCGCTCCTTGCCGATCCGTATTAGGTAAAATGATGACAAATTCTTCACCACCATAACGAGCAACAAAATCTCCCGGACGATTAATATCATGTCCGGATAATTAGTGATAAAAAAACTTTCTCCTTCAACTCCAGTTCTTCTTCTTTCTTCCCTCTTTCCTCCTGACTCCTTACTCCTGAGGACTGACTCCTCCGTAGTTATTTATTTATCACTGTTCAACCGGACATGATATAACCGTTTCTGAGGCAACTTGGGCAATTTGTACCAAACAATTATCTCCAGCTTGATGCCCATAATAATCATTATATAATTTAAAATAATCCGCATCAAATAAAATCAAAGATAAAGGTTGTTTTTTTCTTTGAGCACATTGCCATTCTTGCCTGAGAGTTTTATCAAAAGCAGGACGATTATAAACTCCTGTTAATCCGTCAATAGTTGCGAGACGATTTAGCTCTAATTCTAATGTTTTTCTTTCAGTAATATCTCTGACTGTAACTGCAAAACCATCAGCTAATTTGACTGCTATGCAAGAATACCATTTTTGTTCTTCTTTGTACTTATAATTAAAGTCTTTTTGTAAGGATATTCCTGTTTCTACAACTCTGACAAAATCAGCAAATAAATCAGGGTCAATTTTATCGATAAATCTTCTGAAAATCAACTTTCCAATTAAGTTTTCTCGTTCTTGATTAAAGACTTCAGCAATAATAGGATTAACTTCCAAGCAGCGAAAATCTTCAATTTCTGCTGTTTTGAGATGTCTGACAGCTTCTAAGGCAGCAACCCCATCAAGGGAACTCTTTAAAATACTAGAAATCAAGGCTCTAGATTGATATAAAATTGCTTCTGTTTCTTTTCTTTGTTGAATTTCTTGCTTAAGCTTTTCTTGTTCCTGTTTCAAGAGTGCTTTTTCTTGTTGTAAAAGTTTTTGTTGTTTCTGAATCGTTAACTGACTATTAATTCTTGCTAAGACTTCTTCTTCCTGAAATGGCTTAGTAATATAATCAATTCCACCTACTTCAAAAGCTTTTACTTTGTCAAATACTTCACTTAAAGCACTAATAAAAATAATTGGAATATCTTGAGTTTTCTTATTTAATTTTAAGTGTTGGCAAACTTGATAGCCGTCCATTCCTGGCATTTTTATATCTAAAATAATTAAATCAGGGGGTTCTATGTTAGCTGCTTCAATTGCAGTTTCACCATCTGTGGCTTTTCTTACTTTATAATTTTTTCCCTTTAAAATAGTAGTTATAGCTCGTAAATTATTAATTAAATCGTCAACAATTAATATATTGCCCACGAACGTTTTATGATTCATAATCTTTACTTTTTTCGGTCGTAAAATATATTTTTCTTACCATGTTGAAGCATTAAAATCAAATAGCACAATTATTAAGATTCCCAATATTTTTTTGATTTTCTAACAGCAACTAGCAGTTTGATATTTGACCATATCAAATATCAGTCATATTAGTATATTTCATCCGAATTTTTCTAGTTTCAATAACAGCTGATGTCAGCTTTACTAATTAATCTCGATTTCATTTGATCTTTGAAATAGACATCTCCTCCATGCATAGGGAGTAGGCAGTAGGGGGAAATAATTGATGATTTATGTACGATAATTGATTTTATTTTTTGTAAGCATTCAGCCGTCAGCTATTAGCTAGCCTCCTAGGTTGGAACTACGTTAACAGCTATTAATGTTGAGAAAGGTAAAAGCAACCTTTGAAATTGAGAAAGAATAAAAAGTTACTATCAAAGTCTCCTTCTCAAACCTTAGAGGTAATTATTTATTATTAATTGCTGTTAACGTAGTTCCTCCGGAGGAGGCTAGCTGACTGCTAATAGCTGTTTGCGCAGCATTCCGCAGGAAATGCTTACTATTTTTTATTATTGGAGATGTCTAATATAAAAACCATATAAATCATCATTTTTTTTGATATATAGCAATCCTATTTTATTTGTGTATAAAAATCTTACTGTTTTTAGGGAACAGGTATGGAGGGAACAGGTATGGAGGGAACAGGTAAGAGTTTAAGTTTTTTTATCTACTTTTTGATTACCCGCAACCAATTTAGGATTGCTATAGTCAATCACTTAAATAATAGAAAATTTTTGATTTTATGGGCTTCAAGCAGGCCATTATTATCGTTTAAATATTGGACTTTATGACAAATTGGCCATACCTGTTCCCGAACAAAATTTAGCAATAATCCTTAATAAAATTTAACTCTATGAATAATTTAATCAGTGGTAAAATACATTATTAAGAAATGTTGAGTTCATGCATCAAAAAACTTATACTTGTTTATAGACAAAAGCAAAAAATATCTGGATTGTATATTGTTTCAAACAATTGACAATTAGACAATATTAGTGTCGCTAGAAATTTCCGATTAACTTCCCCTACGGGAAGTCCCGCGCTCTCCCGTTTTGCTAGCGCATAACTGCGTTAACGGCTGTCGCCGACATGAAACAAAGTTAGGCGACAATGGTCAATTCTTACCCAACGGCCAATCAGTAAAGTCAGGATTGAATAAGTCTTTGCAAAATGCAGCTACTATCAATTTCTTGGTTTTAGAGTATGTTGCTTGGAAGCTTGGCAAAAAAATTATCAAAGTAGATCCAAAAGGCACATCTCAATATTGTTGGGAATGTCTGAATAAAGTCTCAAAAAGCTTGTCAGAGCGCTGGCATTCTTGGCCACATATAGGGCCAAGAACTAGATAGGGACTATAATTCACCCACCCCTCTAGCTCCCCTCCCGGGAGGGGATGGGGGTGGGTTGGATTGTTATCAACACAGGGGGAGGAGATCACCTCTGTTAAAACTGCCGTCAGGTTTTCCCTGGCTGAAGAATCCCGCGTTGTCGTGAATATAGCAACGTCGGGAGTATGTCAATAAACAAGGAGCATTATAATGTCTGAAATCGCTACTAAAAACCTCACCTTTTGGGATACTACCAACTATAAGTATCCCGGGTTTGGCCAAACAGCGCAAATCTCTGATGGTCTAGGAGGTACAATAGGTATAACCTACAATCAAATAGACTATGACAACCGTTCTTGGAAAGGAAAGCCAGATGGTGGTACCCCCATTACAGAAGCTCGCCTCCTCTCTGGGGAAATAGAGAATCAATTTACCTTAACAGGTCAAGTAAAAGGTATCACTGCTACGATGCCTCAAATCAGGACTATAGGACGTGAAAACAACTATTCTGTTACTCTAGATTTTAGTAACTATAAAGCTTCTCTAGCTGGCTCAAAAGTAACTGATGGCGCTACCTGTGGTGACACCTATTTGGCCATCTCAAGATTCTTCAATGGTAGCAAAGCTGGATATACAACCATCAAAGTCACAGCAACAACTCTGGATGGTAGTCCAGTAAATTTAACTGACTGGAAATTATTCAACAGTGGCACTCTTGGCAAAGGGCACAATGCTCGAATATTCCTAGATGCAGCGACTCAAACTATCTCTGGTAAAAACTCTCAAGGCAAACAAGAGTTTTGCCCAACTCCACCCAACCCAGGTACTTCTTTTGGCACAGATACGGGTCTAGGTTTGTTTCAGTTACCGAGCGACCAACGTTATACATCTATTACCCTTACTTTTAAACAAAAAAAGATTAAAGGTGCAATACCTAACGATCTACACGATATTTATGTTGCTAGCAATACTAGCTCTACAAGTCCAATTAGTGAAACTCCTGAAACTAAACCTATGGATATAAATAGTGGTTTACAACTGCATCTGCCACTGAATGAAATAGTGGAAAATGCTGCTAAAGAAAAAGAAGTTGTCGATATTTCAGGCAACAAATTCAATGGCAAAGTTCATGGTGCAGCAATTGTAACTGACTCCCGCTTTGGCAACTGTATCAACTTTGATGGAGTAGATGATTATATTGATCTGCCAAAAGAAACTATCCCTCAAACTGGTGCAATTACTATTAGTTTCTGGGCATATGGTGGCAAGTCTTTACCTAAAAATACTGTTTTAATATCTGCATATAATAAAGGTAATCAGCCACTTCTTCGCGTCTATTTACCATGGTCAGATCGTCGCATCATCTTTGATTATGGAAATCCTTTTGACAGACTTGAGAAGGTAGGTGAGGCTGCTGATTTTAAAGATAAATGGACTTACTGGACATTTACTAAGAATGTTGCCAAAGGGGAGATGAATATTTATCTTAATGGTACTTTGTGGCACAGTAGTACAGGTAAAGACAAAGCTATAGATTCAGTTGTTAAGGTGATGTTTGGTCGTGAAACTTATAATAGTTACTATAATGGTCAAATTGCTCATCTACGGATTTATGACCGAGTATTATCACTAGAAGACATCAATGAATGTATGAAAGTGGATGGAACTCCTCCACCTATGGATATAAATAGTGGTTTACAACTACATCTGCCACTGAATGAAATTGTCGAAAATGCTGCTAAAGAAAAAGAAGTTGTTGATATTTCAGCAGGAAAGCTCAATGGTAAAGTTTATGGTGCAACAGTTGTAGCTGAACCACGGTTTGGTAATTGTTTAAACTTTAATGGGAATCATGATTATGTGATCATTAATCCAATGCCCAACTTTCCCTCAGAAGCAATGACAGTATTATGTTGGGTTAGATCGAATAACCAAAGCAAAGAAGGTACAGTTCTCTCATACGCCAAATCTTCAGCACAGAGGTATAACGAGTTTCAAATATACAATATTAAAAATATCACACCCACTGTTAATAACAAGTGGCATAGTACGGGAGTTGCTTTCAACGATGGTGAATGGCATTGTGTAGCAATTACTTGGCAAAGTAGCGATGGACAATTAAAAGTGTATAAAGACGGAAAAGAAGTACACTCCAAAGTCATTAGTAAAGGAAATCCAATTGCTACTGGAGGCGCATTGGTATTAGCACAAGAGCAAGATAAGCTGGGAGGAGGATTTGCAGGTAATCAAGCTTTTCAAGGACAAATGGCTCATTTGCGGATGTATAACCGAGTGTTATCTCCAGAAGACATCAATGAATGTATGAAAGTAGATGGAACTCCTCCACCGATGGATATAAATCGTGGTTTACAATTCCATTTGCCACTGAATGAAATAGTCGAAAATTCAGCTAAGGAAAAAGAAGTAGTTGATGTTTCTCCAGCAAAACTCAAGGGTAAAGTCAATGGGGAACCAACAGTTGTAGTAGACTCCAAACTTGGCAATTGTCTAAATTTTGACGGTGTGGATGATTATATCCAAATGCCAGCAATGAATATTGACTATTCACAAGGTTTGACTGTCGAAGCTTGGATACACTATAACAGCTTTAAGCATTGGTCAAGAATTATTGACTTTGGCAATGGTACTCCAAATAACAACATTGTGTTTGCTAACGAAACCACAACCAGCAATCTATGTTTCGATAGCTTTAAAGGAACAACTTCCAACAGGGTACAAGCAAATGGAAAGCTAGAGTTGAACAAATGGCTACATTTGGCAGTAACAGTTGATGGTTCGGGGAACACGAAAATTTACAAGAATGGTGCAGAAGAAAAGAGTGGGTTAATAAATCTTCCCAACAATACTAATCGCACTAAGAACTACATTGGTAAAAGTAACTGGTCAACAGATGGATATTTTCAGGGCAAAATGTCGCATTTGCGGATGTATAACCGAGCGTTATCTCCTGAAGAAATCAATGAATGTATGAAAGTGGATGAAACTCCTCCACCTATGGATATAAATCGTGGTTTACAATTGCATCTGCCACTGAATGAAATAGTCGAAAATGCTGCTAAAGAAAAAGAAGTTGTTGATGTTTCTCCAGCAAAACTCAAGGGTAAAGTCAATGGGGAACCAACAGTTGTAGTAGACTCCAAACTTGGCAATTGTCTAAATTTTGACGGTGTGGATGATTATATCCAAATGCCAGCAATGAATATTGACTATTCACAAGGTTTTACCGTAGAAGCTTGGGTACACTATAACAGCTTCAAGAATTGGTCAAGAATTATTGACTTTGGGAATGATGCTGGAAGTGACAACATTCTGTTCGCAAATCCAGGCACAACAGCTAATTTAACTTTACATAATTATCTTGGTGCTACCAATCACCCCATTGATGCAGATGGAACACTAGAACAAACAAAATGGCTTTATCTAGCAGCAACAATTGACGAGTCAGGAAATGGCAAAATCTACAAGAATGGGCAAGAAGTAGGAAGTGGAACATCAAGTATCCCTAATAATGTTAATCGCACCAAAAATTATATTGCCAAAAGTAACTGGTCAGCGGATGCATTTTTTCATGGGAAAATGTCACATCTGCGGATGTATAACCGAGCGTTATCTCCTGAAGAAATTAACGAATGTATGAAAATAGATGGAACTCCACCGATGGATATTAATCGTGGTTTACAACTGCATCTGCCACTGAATGAAATAGTCGAAAATGCTGCTAAAGAAAAAGAAGTTGTTGATGTCTCAACATCAAAGCTCAATGGTAAAGTCAATGGAGCAAAAGTTGTCGCCGACTCAAACTTTGGCAATTGTTTGAGCTTTGATGGAGTGGATGATTACATCCAAATGCCAGAGATGAATATTGACTATTCACAAGGTTTTACCGTAGAAGCTTGGGTATATTATCAGAACTTCAAGATCCAGTCAAGGGTTATTGATTTCGCGAATAGTCCCGGTAAAAACAATATCATTTTTGGCAATAGTCAAACAACAAACTCTGTATTATTAGTTGTATTTGTTGGTTCTACTAGAAAAGCTATTGAAGTAAAAGGCATACTCGAAAAGAATCAGTGGCTCCACCTAACAGCAACAATTGATAAGTCAGGAAATGCCAAGGTTTATAAAGATGGTCAAGAAGTAGGAGGAGGGTTAGTAGCTATTCCCAATAGTGTTAATCGCACCAAAAATTATATTGGTAAGAGTAACTGGTCAGCAGATGGATATTTTCAGGGCAAAATGTCGCATTTGCGGATGTATAACCGAGCATTATCAAAAGAAGAAATTAATGAATGTATGAAAGTAGATGCAACTCCTCCACCGATGGATATAAATCGTGGTTTACAACTGCATCTGCCACTGAATGAAATAGTCGAAAATGCAGCTAAAGAAAAAGAAGTTGTTGATGTTTCAACATCAAAGCTTAATGGAAAAGTTAATGGTGCAACAGTTGTAGCAGACGATCGCTTTGGTAACTGTATAAACTTTGATGGAGTAGATGATTATATCGAACTGTCAGCAACAACTATTCCTCAAACTGGTGAAATAACAATTAGTTTTTGGGCAAATGGTGGCAAGTCTTTACCCAAAGGTTGTTCGATCATCTCTGGACGAGATCAAAGTAATCAGGTTATTGTTAATATTGAGTTACCTTGGTCAGAGAGTATGATTAATTTTGATTGTGGACGGAAGGATGACTCTTGCGATCGAGTGAAAAAAATAGCTGAGACTGTTGATTTTAAGGATCAATGGCGAAACTGGGTATTTACGAAGAATGTTGCCACAGGTGAAATGCAAATCTATCAGGATGGTGTTCTGTGGCAAAATGCTACAGCTAAGAATAAACCAATAAATTCAGTTACTCAGGTAAAGTTTGGGACTGGTTATGGCTTCTATGATGGTAAAGTTGCTCATCTCAGAATTTATGACCGAGTATTGTCACCTGAAGAAATTGACGAATTGATGACAGTTGATGAGGTCGATGAAGCAGACACTACATCCACAACTGATGAAACTGATACCACTGATGGAACAGACACTACATCCACAACTGATGAAACTGATACCACTGATGGAACAGACACTACATCCACAACTGATGAAACTGATACCACTGATGGAACAGACACTACATCCACAACTGATGAAACTGATACCACTGATGGAACAGACACTACATCCACAACGGATGAGACTGATACTACTGGAGAAACAGGCAGCACATCAACAACGGATGAGACTGATACTACTGGAGAAACAGATAGCACATCAACAACGGATGAGACTGATACTACTGGAGAAACAGACAGTACATCCACAACAGATGAGACTCCTAAACCTATAGATATAGATAGTGGTTTACATCTCAATCTTCCACTGAATGAAATAGTAGAAAACTCAGCAAAAGAAAAAGAAGTAGTTGATGCTTCAGGCGGAAAACTCAATGGTAAAGTTTATGGTGCTAAAGTTATAGATGACCCTAACTTTGGCAACTGTATAGGTTTTGATGGAGTTGATGATTATATCGAACTACCCCCAACAGCTATTCCCGAAACTAATGAAATAACAATTAGTTTTTGGGCAAACGGTGGAGAGTCTCTACCCAAACAAAGCTCTATCTTGTTAGCACAAGATAAAACTAATCACAGGGTAGTTAATATTCACTTACCATGGTCAGATAGTAATGTATGTTTTGATTGTGGAAATAAAACCTCTTCTTTTGATAGAATTGAACAATTAGCTCAAATCTCTGATTTTAAGGGTAAATGGAATCACTGGGCATTTACAAAAAATGTTGCTACCGGCGAGATGAAAATCTATCTCAATGGTAGTCTGTGGCAAACTGTTACAGATAAAGATCAAGAATTAAGTCAAATTACTCAAATAAAATTGGGTTGTGGTTATGGGTTCTATGAGGGCAAAGTTGCCGATCTACGAATTTATAACCGAGTGTTATCTCAAGAGGAAATTAACGAACTAATGAAAGTCAATCAACCTGCTACTACATCAACGACTGATGAAACAGACACCACATCAACGACTGATGAAACTGATACTACCCAAAAACCTATGGAATATCGGATTTATCAGGTCAAAGGTAATCCCACAATCGAAACTGGATATCAAGAATCAGAATGGACTGCAGTTATTGCCGGATTTAATTCCGGAGCAAACCAAAAACACAGAGCTTCAGCATTGACGATCATGCCTGTTGTTGAGCATGGAGAATGGAAAATCAAGTGCGATATTAAAGATGCAGACGATCGCTATTGGGATGTAGCGGTTTTATTTATCAGGAATAATATGGTAAATAGGGTCAACAACTTTTATCGTTAGATAGCTTTAGCCTAAAACGGTTTTCCTGCACGGTAGACCACAGTAGGGACGTTCCATGGAACGTCCCTACAAGGTTTGATGTGTGAAGATGTGGTTCATCAATTTGAAAAGCGCTGTAATATCATGTCCGGATAATCAGTGATAAAAAAACCTTTTCCCTTCTAACCTTTTCTTTCCTTCTGCCTCCTGCCTCCTGCCTTTTGCCTTACCTTCTCCAAAGTATAAGTATTCAACCGGACATGATATAAAACGGTATCTGATAGAATTTTTTGGGGTGGCAATTTTAGCTGCTCCTTTTGATTTATATATAGGGTTTGCTGATTAAATCTCAAATAATTACCAGATAAAGGTTTTAG
Source organism: Okeania sp. SIO3B5 (assembly GCF_010692555.1). Classification (GTDB taxonomy): domain Bacteria; phylum Cyanobacteriota; class Cyanobacteriia; order Cyanobacteriales; family Microcoleaceae; genus Okeania. The sequence continues at coordinate 9,906 of NZ_JAAHHG010000372.1, forward strand.
CATTTTTAGGTATTGAAAAAGTACATGGTTTTCAGCTCTTCATGGTCAAAAAGGAGCGCATTTTTAGCGCATAGTTGGG
>NZ_JAAHHG010000373.1 GCF_010692555.1 Okeania sp. SIO3B5
CCAAAGGAGCTGAAAAAAAAGGCAGATTCTGGGAAATTCCAGTTTCTGAGAGTGGGATGCCTAGAATAATTCCGGCTCGGCGCGGTCCGAAAGGTATCTGGCACCATCGGGAAACCACTGTACCTCAAATGATTCACGTTAATCAAAAGAAGATTATAAGTAATAAGGGTAAGGCTCCAGAGAAATTAGAACCAGTAGTGTCACTCAAGCACAACGAACACAACTATTATGGTTATGACTTATATATTTCAGGTCCTTGCCAAATCGTCTATCGACCTTATAAACCAGCAAAATGTGGCGCTCATCTGTGGATTAATACTTATCATCCAGTGCAATTTATAGACACTCAATTCAATCTTGATCCAGCCACTGCAAGGCAACCCTACAGACAAATTAAGAGGTAGTCTGGTTTCAGAGGCAGGCTCGTTCGTCACAAAAAAATATTTATTCGCTCTGAGTAGCTTAACTGACAATAACCTCAGCCTTTTTTCAGTGAACAGTTATCAGTTATCAGTTATCAGCCTTTTCAGTTATCAGCTTTTTTTTCAGTTATCAGCCTTTTCAGTTATCAGCCTTTTCAGTTTTTTTGATGATGGAAAATAAGATTTTGCTAATCTCATCTGCATCCTGATGGATACTTTCAAAGGCTTTTTCTTCAATAGACATTTTTGCTCTAAAGTCAGCTTGAGATATTCCTCCATTTGCTTCTGCTATATTTGCTCCATATAGATAGATGTTCCACTTCTTAACAGTTGTTTAGATAATAAATATTCCTTTAGCTGAAGACTAAAAATAAAAAGCTAAAAACTAAAAAATAAATGCTCTACTATTTATATCCATAAACTCTGGAAAAAGCTAAAAACTGATAACTGTTCACTGAAAAGACTAATAACTGCTAACTGAAAAGGCTGATAACTGATAAATGATTATTCTGCTTCCCAGTCTTCAATTGTTAACCCTTCAATTCGGCTAAATTCTCTTAAATTATGAGTCACTAATATTAAATTATTTGCCAAAGCAATAGAGGCAATTAAAAGATAATTTGAACTAATAGGCGTTCCAGCTTTAGCTAAATCAGCCCTAATTTTACCATAAATTTCAGCACAAAAATCATTAAAGGGCAAAGATACAAACTACGATATAAATCATTTTTGCAGATTCAAACTTCTTTGAGGATTATTACTTCCCATAGCTCCATAAAATAGTTATGCTTTGACTACAGAACAAACGGCTATTTTTTCAGCTTCTAAGTTATCGATACGGCTCTTAATATTTTGAGATTTTCCCTTCAGATACATAATACAAACATTTGTATCTAATAAATAAATTAAAGAATTATTACTCATTAAAAGCTCGAACTAAATCATCATCCATCTCGTCACAAATTCCTTGGTTATCTTCTATTAAATCAAGCTCGGCACAAGTACCATATAAATTAAGTATTCCCTGAGAATGAAGCATATTATTTTGTTTGAAAAATTCCAGAAGCTCGGTATCAGAGAAAAAATTGAGCAGTTCTTTTAATTCATCAAAATCAATTAATCCTTCTCGAAAAGCATCTAGTGCAAGATTAGCAATAATCTTTTGTTGTAAATTCTCCCATTTACCTCCAACTTTTTCGGTTAACTTATCTGGTAAATTAATTTTAATTTGCATGATTTATAAACTCCTAATTCTACATTTGACACTTTTTTTTAGATTCAAAATTACAGTATATTTATCATAAGGTACAATTAATTTTTGCCTCCTTAATAGTTATTATATTTTAAGATCTACTCAGTAAAAGATAAATCTAATAAGTCTGTCTACTATTGATGAAATAATCGAACAATTAAAATCCAGGCTACAACACTTAAAATAACATGATATTATCCGTACATCCGTGCCAAAATCTGTGTCTTGCTCTTTCAATGGGGTAATAATAATTATTTTGATAATCTCTTTATTCTTGAAGATTGATGTTAGGCAATAGCCTGGTTCATAGCGATCGCCCTCGGACTAGAATATTCTATATCTCCTAGTCTGTCAGAGCAATAGCTGGCATTTCATAATTCCAAAGAAACCTGGTTTATAGGAGAAATCAGGTTTCTGGGTTTGCCTGTGTAAGTAGTTGGGATAGGCGGTGCGTTACATTTCATTAACGCACCCTACTAAACCAATGATTTTAACTGAAAAAGCTGATAACTGACTAGGAAAGAGACACAGACGAGACAATCCGAAAACCCCAATTATTGTAGGCGCATCAAAAACCCGCCGAGGAGTTACGGCTCGGTAGGAATCCCCGCGCCTTTAGGCCGGGGAGGATGTCAAATCCGCAGTTAGATTATCAACTTAACTTCCAAAGTGTTAAATGAATTTCTCCATCAGTTAATAATTCTGGTTGATAGATTTTTTCTAAGGTTATATCCCTTGAACTTTGCTGAATTTGTGAAATAAAATCTTCAGAAGGATTTAAAAGATAAATAGTTTTATCAGCAGCAAAAAATGATAAATGAGAAAGATGCGAAACTAACTGAAATTGAATGGATGAATTAAGTATATAACTTAGAGAAATGGCATCAAATACATGAAGCGGTTCAGTCAATAAAATTGAATCTGGGTTATGATTAATAATATTCGCGATCGCTGGATTATGAAAATTGCGAGTTTTCTGATATTGAGGTGACTTATCTAATATTGAAAAACAGGAGAAAGTTTCAATAAATAAAACCAGAGACAAAATAATTATCCAAGGTTTAATAGATGGCAAAAAAATCTTAGAGAAAGTCTGAATTTTCTCAGAAAATAAATAGGCAACTGTGAGATGAATCAAGACATAATTCGGCATCATATATCTAATCGCAGTTGAACTTTGCCCGCCGAAAATTAGATCGCTTCCTCTCATAATTAGTAAGGGAATAAATATTTGTAATAAAATAAATAATCCAATAGTTTTGTCAGTCTTCTTGTAGAAAAAATAAAAAGAATAAAAGATTATTATAAATAAGTGAATATCAATAATTAATCGCGTTATTATTAACCAATTCCAGCCAAGATAAATAGGTGTTTCAATAAAAATTGTTGCTAGACTATAAAACCAAATAGCTATCATTACCAAGGGATGTAAAAAAACATTCATCCAAGTAGTATTATCTTGTAAGAGTTGCCAATTTTGCACCATAATAATTAACCAAGGACTAAAAGCGATAAATGCAATAATCACAGCAGTCAATTGATAAATTATCAGGAAAGGCAGAGGGCAGGAGGAAGAAGGCAGAAGGGAATTATGGCTCCTGCCTTCGTTCATTTTTGATTTTTTTTGAGAATAATCAATGACTATAACGTATAAACTTTGAGCAATAATAACTAAAATAGATAACAAAGATGTATAAATGCTGAGAATTAAACTAATCGTATAACTAAACCAATTAAACCAAGAATGGGAACGTAATTCTTGATATAAAGTAATTTGAGATAAGAGAATTATGCAAACCAATAGACTATAAGGACGTGCTTCTTGAGCATAGGTGACATATAAAGGAGAAAGGGAGAGAAGACTAACAGCAATCCATCCTGTTTTAGCAGGCTGAAATAAGATTTGACATAATCGATAAATTAAGGGCAAAGTTAATAAACTAAATAGCACGGATAGACTTCTAATTGCGCTAATGGAACTGCCAAAAACACTTGTCCATATTCGAGCTAAGATAAAATAAAGGGGAGTATGTTCAGGACTTTGAATAAAAGCTTTAATGGTATGTTTAAAAGTTTTTTGATTGGTAATTTTCTGATAATTTTGTAACTCGCTAATAGGAATCAAACCTTTATTGAAAATTTCCTGCGTCACTTCTTGTTTTGTAAATCCAGCAACTCTTAATGATGTAGCAACTTCATCAATCCAATAAATTTTACTGTCTAGATTAGCGATTCTACAATAAACCCCTAAAAAAAGAATAATAATAAGAATAAATGTTAAATAATTTTTGGGCGATTTTTTAGTAAAAGCGAGGAAATTTTGAGTCATTTCAGTTATCAGGAAAGGCAGAAGGCAGAAGGCAGGAGGCAGAAGGGAATTGTTCCTCTTGTCCTCTCTCTGCCCGTAATCTTTAGGGGACAAGGGTATAAAACCCCATCGGTAAACCAATGTTTACTTAATATCATGTTCTCCCTCCGGGGGAGCTACGAATTGCGGATAATTACTTATAATAAAATGTTTGTTTGTAGTTGGGCTTTAGCCCAGAAAATACTTACCGAATTATTAATTATTAATTATTAATCAGGACTTACGCAAGGACACTATATATGGTGTCTACTAATTTAGGCGATCGCTATAATTTTTCGAGCGATCGCCTCAAGATTTTTGCCATTTTTCAAACAATAGTAAAAAATACCTATAAAATCAAAATACCCCTGAACTTTATTGTGGGATTTTTCAGTTCTTGGAGAAGATAATCACGCCTAGTAATTCATGTTTGACTTGATAGATAGTTTTTCCTATTTTAACTGCTAATATGCATTAAAAAATTCCAGACTAACATGGCACAAGCTATATGATTTTTTTGAATTTGACTAATACGACCCAATCCAAAATTCGCTTGCCTTTAATTGCTTGATTCTGGTGTGAAACTCTTCTATCTTCCATCTACTCTGAGACTTCATATCTACAGCATAAATACGAAGATTGACTTAAGTCATTAGTTACAATATATTCTGTCCTATTGGTAGAAATAGTTGCCCGTATGGACCTTGACTTTCTTATCCCTTGGAAGACCTTTAATTTTAATTATTTTACCTGATATTTTTTCTGATTCATCCCAATATAATTCTCCTATTTTTTGATATTTTTCTACACCTCCAGTATCATCTACTAGGCGATTTATTTTTAAGGGACAGTAATATATTTTTCCCATATTATCTATCAATCCCATTAACCTTTTAGTTGCGTACCAACTATCCATTAACACAGTTTTAAATGGTATTTTTTTCCGGTTTACCAGACATAAAATCATTTCTTCTACATGATCTATTTTGGTCTTTTTATCGGTATCTGGGTCATAAAGCGCGATAATCAAGAGTGCCAAAATTGTTCGATTTTTGGATTGAAATATATACAATTTACTATCCCTATACCACGTTGGCGTAGCCTTGCGGAGCGCAAACTACTTTATGTTCATTACCACGCTCTCTGTCTCCTAACTAACTCAATTTTATTACTATGTTCTTTGTTGAGAACTGTATCATCAAAGATTAAATAACATAAGTGTATTAGTTACAATTTCTTCTTTAACATTTCGACCTAAGTCCTGGTCATCAAAATTTTCAATTTTTAAATAACGATTTATCCTATCATGGCTAATATTTTCTAGGTGATTTGCTAAAGAGCGTGATAGTATAATTTGTATGAGAATTGAGTAAATATTGGTATGGGATCAATATAGTTAAAATTCATATAGCTAGCTCAAATTAACTAATATTATTTTCTCATAATTAGAGTATTGTGGCAAATTTTATTTACAGTTAGCAACATTTTTAACCCGTGAAAATTAACTATATTAGTGTCTCTTTAATATAAGTTATGATGATTTTTTTATTCAAGCGATCGCTTGGAAAATTATAGCGATCGCCTAAATTAGTAGACACTATATATAGTGTCCTTGCGTAAGTCCTGATTAATAATTAAATAATTCTGGTTTAAAGCCTCCCCCTTTTAAGGGTAAAAAAAGCGGTCGAGGGATGGATGGGTTTCCTAACCATATCCAATCGACCAAGAGAAGAAATAATATCTCCTTATATTCAATCAAGAGCGGTTTTAACCAGAGGTAATTATCAATTATCCATTATCAATTATCCATTAATAAATATTATACCAATTTGATAAGTGTTTGTTAAAAATAGTAGAAGTAAGAAAGAAGAAGGAGTAAATATTGAAAAAAAGGTAAAAACAATAGATATAACTATCTATAATGAAGGATAGCCGCTATTTTTAAGCATATTCGATCGAGAGGCACTTTTTATAGCATTCTTTTTTCAAATTGGTATTAGGGCTAAAGCCCAACTACGAGCCTAATTATAACTGTTCTACCGTTAGCGTAGCTCCCCCGGAGGGGGAACATAATATCCCCGGAGGGGGAACATAATATAATTTATTAAAAAGCTGTTTGCGTGTAAGCATTCAGCCGTCAGCTATCAGCTATCAGCTATTGCTTTTAGTGAGTGATAAAAGCAATATTTAATTAAGCTAGAAAAATCTGGCTAAAAGTCAGCTCCAAAGTCTACATTCATTTAAACCTCGTCCTTAAGCGCAAGGTCTTATTGGTACTTAAACATTTTCTGGTCGAAAAAATGCGTCAAAGCCACTCTAGACAAGGGAATTACGTCGATGCCCTAAAAATGGCTAGAACCCGTGCTTCCATACGGATTTATACCTTTTTGACGTAAAAGCCTTTGTCCGTCTATATTTGAGCCTATTTTCTGGCTCTATTTTGTTTAAGTCCCATTATTGCTGATAGCTGATGGCTAATAGCTGAATGCTTACGTTTGCGTAGCATTCCGTAGGAAATGCTTACCTAAAAAGAGGAGGCTATTGAGGATTTTTTTTCGGTCATTTGAAAAACTTAAATAATTTTGATTGGTAGATAAAATTAATATTTTGTATTAAATGCAATTTGAAGGGAGCTTTACTTATAGATAAAGTATAATCAGGGTTTAAATAGGAACGATAAAAGTCATCTTCGGCAATATAAACATTAAAAAAAGCAACAGTTAATATATTCAGATAATAGCGAGTTGCTTCAACCACTTGTTCCTCTGTAATATTTTGATTACTCAATTGACTCATGGCTTTTAAAATGGAACGACTATGGGGAAGTTTTTCAGAAATGGCTAGATACTTCTCAGAAGATTTTAACCAAGAAAAAGGGAAAACTTGTTCAGTTAATAAAGGGGTAATAAAATCTGTGTCAGTTGCTTGCCACAAAACAGGAACATTAACCTGATTCATTTCAGATGCACCATAAAGACTACGACAAAAAGGAAAAAAGGCAAAAATGGCTTGAATGCGATTATCTTTTAAATCATAAGATTTTGGCGGTAATTCTAAAGCCCGACATTGGTACAAAATAGAAATATTATGAAATCCATTTGGGGATTGGCAATCTTTTTTCAGTTGTTTAAAATTAATTTTTGCACCCCCTAAAGCAAAAGCAGTTGCTCCACCAAAAGAATAACCAAAAATACCGACTTTTTTCAAGTTAAGCTTTTGATTAAATTGAGTTTGATTTAATTCTTCAAAGCGGTCTAAAATAAAGGTAATATCCAAAGGGCGATCGATAAATTCAGTAGCATTAAAGGGGTCAGAATATAATCCTTTATAAAAGGCTATTTTTCTTTGATGATTGCTCTGGGGATGGTCTGGAATAATAACAGAAAATCCATAGGAAGCTAAATGATTAGCTAATTGGTCAAATCGCTCTAACCTAGCTCCCAAACCATTAGAAATAATAATGACAGGTAAATTTTTTTGTGTTGTTCGAGGCAAATAAAAAGCAACCTTTAATTGGCGATCGCGCGATGTATCATATAAAGATAAAATTCTTTTATTAATCTGAGATGGAAGGAGTTTTTCTTGAGCCAAATTAGGCAAATTTGTTGTAACTGAAGTAGACTTATTTTTTGCTGATGTTGGTAAATATTTGATAAAAGTTTGTGTCTTTTGAGCCAGGGTAGTAATATAGTTAATTGATTGTAAAAAATAATTAACATCTACTTGCATATCAGCAGGAAAGTGGCGAATAACATTAATAAGACTGACCCCTTCAGGTGTTGTTGAAGCCTGTATAATAGAATCTCGAATGGCATCATCACCATTTTTACCTCCTGGAATTTTAATTCCTTTTCCTAATACAGTTAATAATTGCTTCCCTGCATAACTTTGCCCTAATTGATTTAATGCAGAGGTTTGAACGGAGTAACGATTGTTTAAAAATGCTCTAAATTGATCTTGTTGTTTGGGATTTAAAAAATTAAAATAAACTGATAAATGTTTATCGACTGTTCCGTTTTGAGAAAATTCTTCTAAAGATTTAACAGGAATAGAATTGTGAAAAATGGCATAAATTAGTGTAATTTTTTCGGCACTATAAGCAGGTAAAGCTATTAAAAGCGTACTGACAATACTTAAAATGAGAAAGTTAAATTGCCATTTATAAAGTGATTTTGGTATCATTATCATAGATAGTTGTATAATTCTGCCATCTGTCGCTTGATATATTTATTATACCAATTTGAAAAAAGAATGTTACGAATAATAAGTGCAATAAAAAGATTTTGTAGGAAATGTCCCTTTGACAAAAAAGAGAATTTACGACCTGAAAACAGGTATTAAATCTATTAATTATGACTCCTGAATTCTGGATTATGTTTGCGGAGCATGACAAACGGAAATTCTAAGAAATACCCTAGCTATTTGTAGCAAACATTTATCACGCTTGGTATTAGATATCATAGCATTATTTCTTTTGTGATTCAAGATAATAATGAAGCACATAATTTTCGCACTTATTAACAAATATTGGTTTTTATTGAGTCTTTTTGGACTTATTTACTGCGGATTATTAATGGGGTTAAGAAGTGGACAAACTCGTTTGATGTTCTTTCCTTCTTCTATCATTCATCAGACACCCAAAGCGGTTAATTTAAGTTATGAGGAAGTCTGGATTCCGATGGATAATGGGAAATTAAACGGTTGGTGGATTGCTGGGAATTGTGCTAATTGTCCAACGATTTTATACTTTCATGGTAATAGCAGTAATCTAGGCGATTTATTAGATAAAGCTCTTTTTTTCGACCGCTTAGGGGTTTCTATATTGCTCATTGACTATCGAGGGTATGGCAAAAGTCAAGGAAAGTTTCCTGATGAAATTCAATTGTATGAAGATGCAGAAGCCAGTTGGCTTTATTTAACCCAAAAGCAACAGATTGCCCCCATAATATTATTGTATACGGTCATTCTTTGGGGAGTGCAATTGCCATTGAATTAGTGACTCGATTTAGTATAGTTTTGTAAGATAGTGTATTATTTGCTGTTAGTGTGAGCAATAATATTGCCTATGGTTGTTTGGAAGCTACAGAGGCAGATATTATTACTGCTGCTAAGTTGGCAAATGCTCACAATTTTATTATGGAATTACCCAATGGATACGATACAGTTGTGGGGGAACGTGGTGCAACCTTATCTGGAGGGCAACGTCAAAGAATAGCGATCGCCAGAGCGATCGTGCGACAAGCACCAATAGTTGTATTAGATGAGCCAACAGTAGGTTTATACCAATTTGAAAAAAGAATGCTACAAAAAAGTAGATATTGCTCGGATATGCTTAAAAATAGCTGCTCCAGTTCATTTGAGATAGTTATATCTATCTTTATTTCCCTTTTTTTCAATATTTATCCCTTCTTCCTTCTTCCCTCTTCCTTCTTTCTTACTTCTACCATTTGTAACAAACATTTATCACGCTTGGTATTAGACAATGAAAATGAGTGGGAAGTAAGTGAAGCTTTGGCACGATTAACTGAAAATTGCACCACTTTTTTAATTAGGGCTTGCTGATTAAATATCAAAGCATTGATATGTAAAGATTTTAGCTGTTTTAGGTTGAAAAAAGTGCGCCTGTTTTCGCTCAAGAAAGCTCAAAAAACTAGCATTTTGTGCAAGAGTTGGGCAGAAAAATTAAGGGACAAAACGCCCGCTCCTACCTCCTCTACATTCCCCGTTCCTCCTGTCTCCTGTCTCCTACCTTAACCCATAAGACTTTTGAGCGCAAACCCTAATTACCCATGATTTGAGAGCTGCCAAACCTGCCGATCTAATTTTGTATATTGATTGACATCCTCCCCGGCCTGAAGGCACGGGGATTCCTACCGAGCCTAAGCTCCTCGGTGGGTTGACGTTTTGCTTCGCATAGCTGTCGCTAACATTGGCTGCTGCACCCACCCCTCTTGCTCCCCTC
>NZ_JAAHHG010000374.1 GCF_010692555.1 Okeania sp. SIO3B5
TTAATTAGCAGCTCAGTTTAATGTTAATTCTTCTTATTTTTTACTTCTCCACTCCCTTACTCCCTACTCCCCTGCTCAATAAAATACGGTCAGCTTAAATAGGTAAAAAAAATATTTTTAGATTGACATTTCTAGCACAAAAGTATTATGTCCTAAAACATACTTACTTACAACCGAATAAATACTGAAATTATCTTGACTTTTCTCCTTTCTTCCCTCCTGTTTGCGGAGCATTCCGTAGGAAATTCTGTTTGCTTCGCGGTGACAAACGGAAATTCTGACTCCTAGCTAAGTTATTTATTAAGTATTTAACCGAACATGATATAACTTATATTATGTTTAGAAATTATTGACCTTAATTTTTTAACAAAAAAGTCAGGTCTTAAGACTTCCCTTTGAAGAGGATAAAAAAGAAAAATTTGTATCTTCAAAACCTCCCTATTGCGGGATATACTAATAGCGTAGCTCATCTTTCTAAGGGTAGCTCCTCTATCAAGAGGCTAACTAATAACTGATAACTGATAACTGATAACTGAAATGACCTACAGTCTCAGAATTGCAGACTTACCTAGCAATGAACGACCACGAGAAAGATTAATTGCCTCTGGTCCGAAAAGTCTTTCCACCGCAGAATTAATTGCTATTCTCTTAGGTACAGGTCAGGGAAAAGGGAAACTTTCTGCTGTAGGTCTCGGACAATACATATTAAATCAATTAAGTCAACATCAGCGAGACCCCCTCTCAATTCTCCGTAATATTACAGTTCAAGAATTAACTCAAATTCATGGTATTGGTACAGCAAAAGCAACAACTATTTTGGCTGCTATTGAATTAGGAAAAAGAGTATTTCAATCCCGCCCTCCAGAATTAGCAGTTGTTGACAGTCCCCAAGCTGCTGCTGATGCTTTAAGTCAAGATTTAATGTGGCAAACCCAAGAAAAATTTGCCGTTTTACTCTTAGATGTAAATAACCGCTTACTCGGAACTCAAGTAATTACCATCGGTACCGCAACAGAAACATTAGCTCATCCCCGTGAAATTTTTCGAGAAGTGATTCGCCATGGTGCAACCAGAGTTATTATTTCTCACAATCATCCTTCTGGAAATGTGGAACCAAGTCCCGAAGACATCAACTTAACCAGGCAACTTTTAGCAGGAGCGCAATTTTTAGCTATTCCCCTACTCGATCATATCATTATGGGTAATGGAGAACATTCCAGTCTGCGTCAGACAACTAATTTGTGGGAAGAATATCCTCAAGGAGATTGATCGAAATTTAGAATTTAGAATTTAGAATTCAGGAGAAAATATAGTCATTCCAGTTAAGATTGAGACAAGGGTTTCTTGCCTTGAAAGAGTTTCAGCTGAAAAAGTGTTCCAGTCTTATTCAGAATGACTATAGTAGTGGTCATAATTGAGTATTGATGCTGAATATTTTCCTGAGAATTTGACTATAAAAGTCTTCTTCCTTCTTCCTTCCCTCCTAGGGTCTGTCATTAATTAGAACTATAAGCTTTGTGAATCAAGGTTTTTAGCGTCTGGAGTCTTTCCAAGCCAAAAGTTCAAAACTCTTGCTACATAGCACTTTCAGATTTAATTGATGACACGCCCTAGATAGCTAAACATCGATGTAGTCGATGGGGATATCGCTATCCCTCACCTCTACTCCAAAACCGTACATGAGAGTTTCCACCTCATACGGCTCCTAACATTGCAGTAGTCTATAAGGTTGGTTACACCTATTCTCGCACCTATATTTCAAGGTTTGTCAACCCTTGGAGCGCCTCGGTTTTCGCTACTCTTTGGCTTAGATACCTGGAGATTTTTCACGGGCATGAGTCTCCTACTCTCGAGTTGAGCCTACTTACCCCAGCAGCGTGCGTTTTGGCTTAATACAATTTCGGTTTCACGGCTAAGAGCAATGCCTCCCCACGTCTGCACATCCTAAAAATTACTCCAGGCTTGCTTCGCAGGAGTTTCCTTATCCCTAAAAGACATCATGTAAACTTTTCGGTGGTGGTGCATAGTAATGGTAGAGAGAGTGTGGGGGGATGGGGAGATGGGGGGATGGGGAGATGGGGAGATTGGGAGATGGGGAGATTGGGAGATTGAGAGATTGGGAGATGGGGAGATTGGGAGATGGGGAGATTGGGGGATTGGGAGTGTGGGAGAAATTAAAAAATATATATCTTCTACCATTACCATGCAGGACTACCAACTTTTCCTACTCAGAGGTCAAGGTCTGAGAGTCTTAAGGGGGTTACTTCGGCTCCCGTGTATCATTTCTCGTTACATTTAGGCTCCTAGTGTCGTCCGACCTCCAACTAGATGTGGTAACGCCGAAGAACTACGTTACCAGTTATGTGAGGTTTCCCGTTTTGGGCTTGGTGTATCAGGCTTAATTTCACAAGCTCGAAGATGACGAGCGGTTATACGCTTATTGACTGTGCGTTAACATCCATGCAACTCCCTTGGCCACGATAACCAGACAAAACCTTCTAGTTTTAAGGCTTTAAGTCCATGCACCTCCAGACCAAGTTGTTACCTTGGAATCCTGAACAACTGAAGTCACTCTACATCCCAGAGGGCAGGAATTCAACCTGCATGACTACTAGAGTTATCCCTTTTTTTTGAGACTGGCTAACTTACATAGAAGCTTGTTTAGCCAAACGAATCGCACTTCTTCCTTCTTCCTTCTTCTTCCTTCTTCCTTCAATTAGAACTAACAACTGATTTTACAGTTTTTACTTGATTTGGATTCATTGCCGCTTTCGGATAAGCAATACGTTTATGATTATACTGTTCCCAAACCTGTACAAAAATTTCAGCAATAGTTGACATTTCTGCCCTCGTCAAACCAGAATCAACCAACTGATTATCCTGCCACCGTGCCCGCATAATTTTCTTCACCATCTGTAAAGCATCCTTATGAGTCGCATCTTTAAGCGATCGCAAAGCTGCTTCACAAGAATCTGCTAACATCACAATACCCGTTTCTCGCGATTGTGGAATTGGTCCTGCATAGCGAAACATCTCTTCCTTAACTACCTTTCCTCCCTTCTCAGCTCTTTGTTTAGCTTGATAATAAAAATAAGCAATTAACATTGTACCCTGATGTTCGGGAATAAACGCCGTAATAGCCTTTGGTAATCGGTGTCTACGAGCCATTACCAATCCTTCAGTAACGTGCTTTCTGATAATTTCCACACTCACCCACGGATCTTTAATTTCATCATGTTTATTAGGCCCACCCATTTGATTTTCAATAAATCCTAATGGATCGTGCATTTTACCAATATCGTGATACAAAGTACCCGTTCTCACCAATTCCACATTACAACCAATTGCTCGTGCTGCCGCTTCTGCCAAACTTGCCACAAACAGAGTATGCTGAAAAGTACCAGGTGCTTCCGATGCCAAACGCTTCAACAGAGGCCGGTTAGGATTAGCCAATTCAGACAAACGAATCGGAGTAATCAAATCAAACAAATGCTCCAAATATGGACTCAAACCCAAAGCAACAATACTCCAAACCAAACCTGCGACTGCTTGCAAACCTACCGGGCCTACGATCGCATACCATAGTAATCCTGGTGTGGCACGAACAATCAAATTTGTCAACAAATAAACAGTACCTTGAGTTAATCCTATTCCTACACCTAACAATGCTTGTTCTTCACGCGATCGCATTTTTTCAGCTATTAGACTGCCAACAATACCACCAGCAGCACTAGCAAACCAATCTATTTTATCAACATCCATCCCAATAGGCAGTACCACAGAGATTAATCCCACCACTGTTACTCCCATAGTTGAACCATAGAAAGTTCCTACCAACAATCCAATTGCTGGCAAACTACTCCATGGTATTCTCAGGGTTATCAGCAATGGTGCGCTCAAACTCAAAAGCAACAGAAGTATATTATCTCTGCGCCTGAAGCAAGGTTTAAGTTGCCTTTCTACTATAACTACTATACCTACAGCTCCACTAACAATACCTACAAAAACCACCAAACCACGCCAATTAACTGTACGGCGACTTAAGCCAAAATGATCTAGTAACACAAATGCCTTACGGTTAATATTTTTCCCCTGCTTAACAATGACTTCATTCTTTTTGACTTTGTATGTTACTGTTTCAATATCTTGTGCTGCCAGTTCCACTGATTGCTTAGTGCCTTCTGGATCTAGAGATAAATTAGCCTCCAAAGCTACCTTCAAAACATTGATTGCTAAATCTTCCGCCACTACAGGGACTACACCATTTACTTGTACCTTTAGTGCTTTAACCCATTCCTCCTTAGGTAAATTTGGCGATATTCCTTGAGCCAGCATTCGCTCTTTTACAGTTTTAATACCTATTTGAGTTTTTTGCCAGTCAGTGTCAGACAGTTCTAGTAAAGTAGAATCGTATACCTCATAACCTTCGATTTCTTGCTGTTGAGCCAGAGCTTCTATTGCCTCTTCGTAAACATCACGAGCTTGTGATACCTCTTCTAAAACTCTGTCATAGTTTTGAAAAAAACTTTTTTTGCGGTAAGCTAATAATTCTGAAATTGCTTGTCGGTCTTTACTACTAATAACTATAGAATTTTGACTATTTTCTTGATAGTTTACTAAGATTAATGGCTTACTTAATAATTGATTATTGTCTATCAAATTGTTATTGTTACTGACAAATTCTATTGAGTCTATTAAGTCTTTAGTTAATATAGAATCAGTAGTTATCCCTGGTTGAGGCCCAGGAGGTCTTTCTCTTAACTCTTCCTCTACTATTTGTTGAATAGCAACCCATTTTTCTTGGGAAATTTGTCGCAGGTGTAGCTGAGTATTTGTTGATAAAATACCTGTATTCACAAATGGGAAGTTAACAACTATCTGTCTAATTTGATTACCCAGTGCCAGTATTTCAGCTAACTCTTTGTTAACTTTTTGATTAACTGACTCATTAATCATCAAAACTGTGATATCACCAAGTCTAGCTGATTTGCGCTGCTCTTCAGTAACTTTATTGTCCGGAACTATAGCACCTTCCGGAGCCAGGATAGTCTGAGGAGCAACAGTTCCCTCATCTAACTTGGGCTGACTGTAGTAACGTTGACCTATAGTAGCGGTTAGAGATGCTATTGCCAGCACCACTAAAATTGGTGAAGTTGCCAGAGCTGACCAACTCGATAATTGTTGTTTTTTCTGGGGCTTCAATAATTTCCCAATTAAACGTGTCAGATGCATATTTATTGATGTCTACACATCATAGAGTTTTCAATATCCACTAGCTTTGCGTGGGCGAGGACGAATTACATTGCTGGCAGCAACTGCTGGCACTATATTTTGTGTCATATTGTTTTGGTCATAAACTCCACACCAAACGGCCCAAAGTTTTTTGGCCACATTCATAATTTCTGCTTCATTTATTCCCAAAGGTTCTCCTCCCATTTTTTGTCGCCATTCTACAGGAATTCCAGCAGTACTGTTATAAGCGCCCGATAAAGTACCTACTATAGTACAGATTTGAGTTGCCCATTTTGTTCTTGCCGCCCGTAATATTGCTAAATTCAGGTCTTCTGGGGTACTGAGGAAGCAGTATAAGGCTAAACAGATAGGTATGAAAAAAGTATAAGAGATTGAGTTTTCTTGTTGTTCAGAAAATATTTGCTGCCTTGAAAAAGATTTAACATTTTTTGATAATTGAGTTATTGCGGTGTTTAAATTTGCTCCCTGATCGATCAATTGTTCTACTTGTCTTAGTTGCCCTACTAATGGTTCTTTTTCTCCAATATAGTCGATAATTTTGGGTATTATAGTTTGGGGATATAGTTGTTCTGTCAAAGCTTGGGCTATAACATATCCAATTGTTAAGTTACTTGGATTGATATCTGAGTAATTTTGCCAAACTTTTCCCCATTGCTCTAATTTTTGTTCCAGTTTAAATTCATCTTCGTGATATAGCAAAGTTACTGGCAGGCTGGCGATCGCTACATTACTAGCTGTAGGATAAAATACATCATCTTTATCCATGTAGTGAATACCGGGCAATTTATTATCAATTATCTCTGCAAATTTTTCTGCTTTTTTTTGAGGATATTTTACCTGACTTGTTTTGCTGCTTTGGTCTTTTTTATTAGCCCAGTTATCTTGCCATTGCCCATAAACTTTCTGCCAATCTTCTTGATTAAATTCCTGATTTATAATTAAGCTATTTGCACAATTAACTGTAATTTCTACCCATTTTTGCAATTTTTGTTTCTCTAAATCTAACGGGTAAAATTTATGTTTATTTATTGATATTTTATAATTTTTTCGTTCTTTCTCTATTTGTTTATACTCAAAGTAATAACCTAAATTATTTCCTAAAACTGCTCCTAATAAAGCACCTTGGAATTTTATTAATAGAGAATACTGCATTATTTATTCATTTATTAATTTATCTTTCTTTTGACCAAAAAAAAAGGTCTCAAGCCTCCCCTTTTAAGGGGATAAAAAAAGAGAATATTCCTTATGTCAAGCCTCTGGGTTTAGCCAGAGGTACTGTTAACTGTTAACTGTTAACTGTTAACTGATAACTGATAACTGATAACTGAAATGACATCCTTAAATAGGTAATAATAACAAATCCGGTTTACCGAATAATTAATAATTAATAATTCTGGTTTAAAGCCTCCCCTTTCCTTATATTAAATTCCGTAATGGTTAAAACCAGAGGTAATTATCAATTATCAATTAATGAAACAGGAGGTTTATTAAAAAGGTAAGGTAGAAGGCAGGAAGCACTTATGCTGAAGGGTTAGAAAGGAAGGGCGAAAAACGTGGTGCATGATAACCGGATTTGATATAAACAGTAGAGTATAGATAGAATAAACTTAGGCTAAGTTTTAGATATACTTTCTCAGACTAACTTTTTTTCAAAGCCTATTTTAGAGTCGCTATATTTAATTTTTTTGACTATCTGTACATAATTTATATTACTACTTACTCTCAAAATAAATAAATTTTCTGCATATAAATAATTTAATTCTTATAGTTAGCATTATACCAATACTATTAATAATAGTATTCTATCAACTTGAGTTGCATAGTTATTGGTAAGCATTTCCTGCCGAATGCTGCGCAAACAGCTATTAGCTGTCAGCTCTTATGAGAGGGTTTTAATCAATATAAACTGTTTCAGCCAGCTTTTATAGTAAGTATAAGTTATAACTCAATTAGTAAAACTTTTATCTAAAGCTAAAAGCAATAGCTGACGGCTGAATGCTTACAGTTATTGTCTTAATAATTCATTCAAACTTACGCTATTTATTAACTATAATTGAATAATTTAATTAATATATTTTTTTCGACTATAAAATTTCCAGCCATATCATATTTAGATTTGGGAAATTATTTAACGGGTACTTTTTTGAAGATAATTAACCATTGCTTTTAGCCCTAAAATATAGCTTTCTGAACCAAAGCCACTAATCTGACCTACAGCTACTGGTGCTATAAAAGAATGATGTCGAAATTCTTCTCGACGATAAATATTACTGAGATGTACTTCTACTGTGGGAATATTCACCCCAGAAATAGCATCCCTAATGGCAATACTTGTATGAGTATACGCCCCGGCATTAATAACTATGCCTTGGTGTTGCTCACTTGCCGAGTGAATTGCGTCCACCAAGACACCTTCGTGATTAGACTGTAATACAGAAATTTTTACTCCAAGGACTTCCGCCTCTTGCTCTAACAGTCTATTTATATTATCTAAAGTTTCAGAGCCGTATATTCCTGGTTCTCGCAGACCCAGGAGATTCAAGTTTGGCCCATGTAAAACTAAAATGCTAAACAAATAACTTAAACGTTGAATGGTAGAATTATCAGCGACGAGAGCGGTCGTTGACTGGAATCGGAATGAGTTCTGGTTCTGGTTCTGGTTCTGGACCTAATAAAGAATCAACCAGCTTGCGAGTCCATTCCTTTAATTTTTCTATTACTTTGTCTATGAAATCCATCAATATTTTATTCCCGCTGAATACTCTCACCTTTTATAGTGAGGGGTAAGCGGGGCGGGTTCTGCCGCTTCCCTTTTCATACAAAAGTTTTGAAAGATTTTAACAACCTAGCCACAAGGCAATAAATAGTCATGGTGGCTTTTGGTTTGTTTATCTTTACTCTTATATTAACACTATCTTTGCTTTAGGGTTAGATGCCCATTTAGCTATGATAAGTTAAGTTGTCTAAAAAAAAATGGACAAATATCCACAATTTTATTTATTATTTTCTTATTATAGTCAAGTTCTTGATTATTGTGGTCTTCTATATAGATAAATATAATTTTCTTCTCAACAAATCGAGAGCTGTACAGGCACTCACTCTTCTTATCCAATCTCTACTGCGTAAAGCACCAAAGCGGTATTCAAAACTTTCTACCTCACCATTTATTTTTGCTATACCAATATAAACTAAACCCACTGGCTTAGATTCTGTTCCACCTCCAGGTCCGGCAATACCTGTAATACTAATTCCCCAGTTATTTCCTAACTTTTTCACCACCCCACTTGCCATTTGTTTTGCCACTGCATGACTCACAGCACCTTCTGTAACTAAATCTTTCTGACTAACATCTAACAAAGAAATTTTTACAATATTTTCATAAGCGATAACTCCACCATGAAAATATTGCGAACTACCTGGAGTAGAAGTCAACATACTACCTAAACCTCCACCAGTACAAGATTCGGCCACAGCTAAAGTTTCCCCTGCATCTAACAATAATTTTCCTACTACTGAAGCTATAGAGTCGTCATTAATGCCATAACAGTCAATTCCTGCAATATCTCGTATTTTTTGTTCTACAGGCAAAATTAATTCATCTGCTAATTCTTGAGATTCAGCACGAGCAGAAATTCGTAATTTTACCTCTCCATGATTAGCATAGGGAGCAACAGTAGGATTTTTCATTTCCAATAATGGGGCTACTTTTTCTGCCAAAGCTGACTCTGCAATACCCCAAAATTTTAATGTCCTACTATAGATAGTTTCACCACACCAACCCTGATTTTGCATATAAGGTACAGCAGTTTCTTGCCACATTAATTTCATTTCGGTGGGAACTCCGGGAAAAGTCATTATTGTGACATTCGGCATTGGTTGCCAAATAATTCCCGGGGCACTACCAATAGGATTAGGTAAAATACTTGCACCTTGGGGAATTAAAGCTTGTTTCCGGTTACTGGCAGTCATGGTGCGACCCCGATGGGCAAATTTTCTGATAATATCTTCTATTATTTCGGGTCTTTCTATCAGTTGAGTATTAAAATAGTCGGCTATGGTGGCCATAGTTAGATCGTCTGGAGTCGGGCCTAAACCTCCTGTGAAAATTAATATTTGGGAGCGTTGGGTAGCGATCGCTAATACTTGTTTAATTCTTTCTGGATTATCTCCTACTACGGTTTGATAGTAATGAGCTATTCCTAATCTTGCTAGTTCTTGGGCTAAAAATTGAGCATTACTATTCAGGATATCTCCTAATAGTAGTTCTGTTCCAACACATATAATTTCTGCAATCATTTAAGTAGAAGGTAGTAAATTGTTTACGCTATATATCAAATTGTCAATTAGCTCAAAACTGAATTATATTACTTATTCAAGGGTTTTGACGGCTAAATATACAACGTCTTTTTAGCTTACCTAAATAACACGGGAGCATGAAAGCCATCGTCTTTTAAGCGATGGATGAAAGGCGAGGAGTCGGATTTTAAGGAGATGTATTTTATTTGACCAAAAAGCCACATTGAAGGCCCCCGTGTTTGAACCGGGGATGAAAACAACCGAGTCGTTTATACTAGACAACTAAAGTGGTCCTATGCTATTATTACTCAGGGGTAAGCCATCCAACCCTCGTTTCAAATGTACTGTTGTCAGCAAGTTTTAGTAGGTAAAAATCCCGAATTAATTGCTATTT
>NZ_JAAHHG010000375.1 GCF_010692555.1 Okeania sp. SIO3B5
TCAGAGACTGGGAAAGTAGATCGATCGTCTTTACCGATATTTCTACTTTCCCAGTCTCTGTAAATTTAATCCCATTACCAATCAGATTATATAAAATTTGATCCAGGCGATTTTCATCAGCATAAACCGCAGGTAAATCTACAGGAATAGAATTAACTAACTCTAAATTTTTAGAACCTATTAAAGACTGACAAAAAGTGACAACTACTTCTGTTATTTCTCTGATGCCTACAGGTTTTAACTGCAACTCCAGATTTTCATGTTTCAATTTAGAAAAATCTAGAATATCATTGACTAAACTTGTAAGTCTATGACCACTTTGAGCAATCATCAATAAATTTTTTTGCTGTGCTTTTGATAATTTTCCTGTTGCTCCATCTAACATTGATTCAGCAATTCCAATCATTCCATTCAGAGGGGTACGAAGTTCGTGAGATGTATTTGCCAAAAATTCATCCTTAAGTTTATCTAATCTTTGTAAATCAGAATTTTTAGCTTCTAGGGTACTAAATGATTCTTGTAATTGTACAGCCATTCTATTAAATGAATTGGCTAATTCTCCTAGTTCGTCAGAGTGTTTAATATCGACTTTTTGTTGCCAATCTCCTTCAGCAAAACCCCTAGCTGCTTTATTTAAACTGATAATTGGTTTAATTACCCATCTAGAGGTTAAAATTCC
Organism: Okeania sp. SIO3B5; assembly: GCF_010692555.1. Classification (GTDB taxonomy): domain Bacteria; phylum Cyanobacteriota; class Cyanobacteriia; order Cyanobacteriales; family Microcoleaceae; genus Okeania. The sequence goes on from NZ_JAAHHG010000375.1 coordinate 680, forward strand.
ACCAAGTATTGCTAATCCTAAAGCTACTAACCATAATAAAATTGTATTGCGTCGTTGAATATAAATTTCCTCCATAAAATCTGCTTCTGGAACTACTACTACAATAATCCAGTCAATACCTAAACCATATTTTACGGGTTTGATTTCTAGGAAGTGACGTTGATTATTAAATTCAAAACATAACTGTTGACTTTGATTGATTTTAGTCAAGCCAAAGAAGGTTTTTTGTAAGTATTGAGCTGAAGCTTGAATTACAGGTACACTACTTTCTAATGCTGGCAGTCGTTGTAATTTTTTTTCATTACCTGGAGCTATAAATAACTCTTCTGAGGTAGATGTGGCCACTATCAATCCAGAACGTTCAACAATAAATACTTTTCCTGATTTACCTATCTTTAACTTGCTTAAAAATTGACTGATTTTATCAAGAGTTAAATGTACATTAAGTATACCTTGACGAATACCTTGTTCATCATAATAAGGTAATCCATTAGAAATGCCAAAATTGACAGTGGAACCATTTCCATCTATCCAAGGATAAATTTTACTCCAGGTAGGATTTCCCGCTTCGATAACAGCTTGATACCAAGGTTGACTTTTGGGATCGTATGGAAAACTTTTAATTGGTGGTTCGATAATTTTTCCCTGTCGATTGATAGTATATTGTTCTATATTTCCTGCTGTTAAATAATCGCTAATTCCTAATTGTAATCTTCGATCTTCTAATCTAAATAACCATACTGCTTCTCCTTTTGTAGAGCCAAAACTAATACTACTAATATTTGGAAATAGTTGCATTTGTTTCAATAAATATGGTTGCCAACTCCAGAGATTTTCTACATCTAAATTATTGAGACGAATAGCATCTCTATTAACTTGATTAATCAAAGGGGAAATTGCTAAATAGCTTTCTAAATGTTCATCAACACGGGTTGTCACTCCATTTAGTAATTGACTAGCAACATTATTGACTGCTTTTTGTCCGTTGCGTAACGAGAGCCATCCAGTCAAACCTACAGCAAACATAATTTGCAGCACAATAGGTAATACAAAAACTTTGCGTAGGGAAGTTTTTCGAGATGTTTTTTGATTTGAATTATCTAAATATTGAGTAGGCATAAGTAAATTCACCCTGATATTGTTATGACTTTTAAATTGTTGAAACAAAAATTAAAATACTATACTTAACCATAGCAATTTTTAAATTAATTTGATACGTTTATATAGCAATATGATTTTAGTTGTGAGGTAAGCATTTCCTCCGGAATGCTGCGCAAACAGCAGTCAGCTAGCCTCCTGTCGGAGGAACTGCGGACTTTAGCCAGCCTCCTCCGGAGGAACTGCGAACTTCAGCTATTGCTTTTAGTTTACGAGAAAAGCTTTATTAATTGTCTTACTACAAAAAGTTAGCTCCCTTGTCCTTAAAGTCTATATTAATTTAAACACTGTCCTTAAAGAGAGAATATTGTTAGTGATAGCTGACAGCTAATAGCTGTTTGCGCAGCATTCCGCAGGAAATGCTTACGTTGTGAGATATTGGATACTTTTAGAAAATAGGGAACAGGGAATAGGGAACAGGGAAGAAGAAAAAAACAAATACATAAGAATAAGATAACTGCTATATTCTATACTTTAAAGGAATACTTCAATTCTCACATCTGAATTCCTGAATCCTTACGATAATTTCATTGAATTTCCTTTAATCATTTTGAAGAAGTAAGAAGTAAGAAGCAAGAATAAAAAAGTTGTTTATGTCCCTAAAACTAATCATGGAATTTAATTTTTGACTTTTGGCTTAGTAAATGGGTATGATGAAATCTATTAACTGTTGCTGAACAAGAGGAAAAATGCGAATACTGATTATGGGTGGGACTCGATTTATTGGAGTCTATTTAACTAAAATTCTCGTAGAACAAGGACATGAAGTGGTGCTATTTAACCGTGGTAATAAACCTAGTCCAGTTCCAGAAGTTAAAGAAATTCATGGCGATCGCACCGATGCTACTCAACTTAAAGAAAAATTAGGACCAGAAAAATTTGATGCTATTTTTGATAATAATGGCAGAAAATTAACTGATACAAAACCTTTAGCTGAAATCTTCAAAGACCAAGTACAACATTTCATTTATATGAGTTCTGCAGGGGTTTATTTAAAGTCTGACCAAATGCCTCATATTGAGGGAGATGCTGTAGATCCAAAAAGTCGTCATTTAGGAAAATATGAAACAGAAACAGAATTAACAAATCAAGGTTTACCCTGGACTTCAATTCGCCCTACTTATATTTATGGACCACAAAACTATAACGATTTAGAAGCATGGTTCTTTGACAGAATTGTACGCGATCGCCCGATTCCTATTCCGGGAAATGGACTCCACATTACTCAATTAGGTCATGTCAAAGATTTAGCAATGGCAATGGCAAATGTATTAGGAAATAATCGAGCAATTGGGCAAATTTATAATGTTTCTGGAGAGCGTTATGTAACTTTTGATGGTTTAGCTCGCGCTTGTGCTGAAGCTGCTGGAAAATCTCCTGATTCTATTAAGTTAGTACATTATGATCCGAAGCAATTTGACTTTGGAAAAAAGAAAGCTTTTCCATTACGAACTCAACATTTCTTTGCCAGTATAAATAAAGCTATAACCGAACTAAATTGGCAGCCAAAATATGACCTAGTTTCTGGTTTGAAAGATTCATTTGAAAATGATTTTATTGCCTCTGGTCGTGATAAAAAAGAAGTAGACTTTTCAGTTGATGATGAAATTTTATAGCGTTAGGGAATAGGGAATAGTAAACAGTTTTCATTAATGGATAATTACCTCTGCTTAAAACCGTTACGGAATTGAATATAAGGAAGTATTATTTCTTCTCTTGGTCCATTGGTTGATTGGATATGGCGAGGTCTCCTTGCCATCCCTCGACCGCTTTTTTCCCCTTGAAAGGGGAGGCTATTAACGAAGTCAGAAGTTAGAAGTCAGAAGTCAGAAGTTATTTTTGTAACGGGGATTTAAGCCCCGCTCCAAAAATATTACGCCTTAAAAGGCGGGGTTTTAGACCCATGTTATTTTGATAAAGCTGAATTATTTAATTAATAATTATTAATTATTCGGTAAAAACATTTCCGGATTTGGTGAATCAACATAAGAATTAAGATACAGCACATTCCATACCCATCGCGGACAAGATGCCCGCACTACATACATTACAGAGGATAAATTCAATGAACTTTGATATTTTTGACGAGGAATATTATCTACAACAAAATCCAGGTATTAGTGCAGCAATTACTCAAGGTCTAGTAACATCAGGATTAGATCATTTTCAACGTTATGGTTTAACAGAAGGACGCACAAAAGTTTCCCGCTACTATGACGAAACAACCTACTTAGAAAATAATCCTGGTGTAGCTAATATTCTACAAACAAACATATTCGCATCAGGACTAGAACATTTCATTAATTATGGTTATGAAGAGGGACGAAACAATACAAGTCCTGACTATGATGAAACTTTTTATCTAAATAAATATAATGATGTAGCATCACAGGTAGAAACAGGTACTTATGTAAGTGGATTTTCTCATTTTATCCAAGTTGGTAGTATAGAAAATTTGCAGACTACCAGTTTTGTAGATTCATTCTATTTGGGACAAAATTCTGGTGTAGCTGAGGCAGTTAATAACGGTGTTTTTCCCACAAGTCAAGCTCACTATAGAGAATATGGGCAATTTGAACAACGCTCTGCACGTTTTACTGGTACTCCCGGTAGCGATGTAATTTTGGGATATGGGGAAGGAGAGAAAGACATTTATGGCGTTGATGTAACTCCCAGACCCAGTTTTTTAAGTTTGCCAGGTCCTGACTTCAATAATGACGGAGTAGTGACACCAGAGGAAGCTAGTCGGCAATTCGGGCAATCTCAAGAGTTCACTTCCTCGCCAGTTGTAACATATAGTGATGGCAGTAACGAATTCGATACTTTGGTGGGAAGTGCAGGTCAAGATCACTTTTTTTTGGGAGGAACAAGTGTTAATGGTCGTGGTTTTTTCACAGGTTCAACAACCTTTTATCAGGGTGAAGGAGTTGCTTTAATTCAAAATTTCGATCCATCTGATGGAGATACAATAAAACTTATCATAGGTAGTTCTGATTTTGATATTGCAGAAGGTGAACTTGGAGCCACAATTTTAGTTGAAAATGATACTATTGCCATTGTTGAAGGTTATGATTCTTCACAATTAACTCCGATAGAACAAGATTTTCTTTTTTACCGAGAAGTGACTTTTGTTTAAAATAGCAGTCAGCACTCAGCGGTCAGCGGTCAGCTCTCAAGGCATAAAATGGGGGATATTCAAAAGAAGCCGCTCTGCATCTACAAACCCCCAGAACACGCACACCACTCTCTAAACCACAGCAGTTTCTAACATTCTAATTGTACCGCGATCGCTATCTATCTCCACTTCTACTCCCAATGGTACTGTAAATTTATTCCGAATATGTCCGATCGCTGTACCATACCAAGCAGGAATACCTAGAGGTCGAATATGATCTATCAAAACCTGCCATAATGTTAATGTGGGAAAATCATCCTCCTCATCCAGACATCTAGTACATTGCGCAAATACAAAACCCTCCAACTGTTGCAACACACCTGCTAAACTCAAATGAGTCAACATCCGGTCTACCCGATAAACATCTTCTCTTATCTCCTCCACAAACAAAATTTTCCCTCGCCAGTCTGGCAAAAAATTAGACCCCACCATCGCTGTTAACACAGACAAGTTTCCCCCCACCAGTCGCCCCCGTGCTTTTCCACTCGTAATAGTTTCCACAATATTCGTGGGAGGTTGCAAGGTTATCGCTTTTCCTTCAAACAGTATACTTTTGAGATAACTAACAGAAAATTTATTCCAGGTAGATGTACCAAAGGGACCGTGAAATGTCACGAGACCACTGCGAGCATATATGGCCAATAACAGAGCAGTAATATCGCTATAACCAATGATAATTTTGGGATTTTTCCGAATTAAGTCATAGTCTAATAATGGCAAGATGCGGCTACTACCCCAACCACCTGTAGTTGTTACCAATGCTTTTACTTCGTCATCTGCAAACATGGCATTGATATCTGCTGCGCGATCAACATCTTTACCTGCTAAATATCCATAGCGATCGAGAACGTGGGTGGCAATTTTTACTTTTAATTTTTGTTGCCCTAAAACTAAATTGACGTATTTGAGTTGATGTTTATAAATCATGGTGGCAGGACTAACTACTGCTACGGTATCGCCAGCTTTGAGGCGGGGTGGTTTGAGGATGGGTTGGGGCGATACTGCTGAGACAACCTGGAGCGATCGCTTATTTGTCGCAGGGAGTTGGGTTGCCAATAAACTTAGACTTAGGAATTTTAAAAAGTAACGGCGATCGCTCATAAATATTGAAGAAGGAGTCAGGAGTCAGGAGTCAGGAGTCAGGAGTCAGGAGGACTGAAACTGACAGTGGGGTGTTAAACCCATAAGAAATAAAGATAAAAATATAACTTTCTTGATTTTATTCTATATTATTAATTATTCGGTAAATTGAAGAGGGAACACTGGAAACTGAACAGAAATTTGGGATATTTCTTCAACATTGAGAGGAGAAAATTCCCACTCCCCCACTCCCCTACTCCCTGTACGGACGTTGCATGCAACGTCCCTACTGACCTATCCGTGTATCCGTGCCATAATCCGTGTGAGCCACTCCCCTACTCCCCCACTCCCTTGTCACCCAGTGAACTACCCAGGTTTAAACCACTCATAACAAATTAACTGAATATCTTCCGCTTTTATCATTTCCAGAGGATTTGATTTTTCTTCTTCTTCAAGTAGATAATAAAGGTCTGAATCAACAAAAAGTTCATCTAAGTCAGAGACCAACCTATTTAAGTCATAACTATCGACATATTTCTGCCAAATAGGCTTAATCTCTCGTTCAATATTGCGCAGGTTTTCTGTGGTAATTACTTGCAAAATCCGCTTTTTAACTGTTTGAGCTTCTAACTCTAATACATCAGTATATTGCTGTGTCAAAACATGGTGAATTTTATTCAATAACGGACTTAATTTAGCCTTCAATTTACTGTTAGTTTGCTGCCGTTTAAAATCTTTAAGTAAATTATCCACTGCTCTTTCCAGAACATCAAAAATAGCATCATCAAATGGCACTGGTTTCATTTGGTCTGGGTGGGGAAAATCTTCAGCTTTACATTTGAGCAAATTAAATATTTTGCGCTTCTCACTAATCCGATGTTCCAATTTAGTAGAAATAGTTCCATTTATCCGGGGATAAAAATGCCAAAAATGTTGTTCTACGGTACGAAAAGCTAGAAAAATTCCGTCTAATTCTTGAGAAATATCTGTGCGAGTGCTGTGAATACCCAAAGGAATTTCTTCCACAGCTTCTGCCCCCACTTGTTGCAAAAATTCCACTAAAGGAAATCTCATTTCGTCTAGAGAAATCAAATCTGCTGCTAATTCTAATTCTTCTAAAATAGCAGCTTTTTCTGCCTCTGTTTCTGCTTGCTTGAGTCGTCGCAATTCCTCTAAAGATTTCTCAGAAATAACTTCTCCTAAAACACTACCATCTAATCCCACTGTTTCATCTATATCTGCAATTCGCTTCTGTAATCTTTTAACTAATCCTAATAAATCTTCTAAACCTTCTTCTGGGAAACAATTATAAATAAATAATTCTTGATAATTTGTACCTAAACGGTCAATCCTTCCAGCTCTTTGAATCATCCTTACTGGATTCCAGTGCAGGTCATAATTAATTAAAACTCCAGCATCTTGTAAATTTTGTCCTTCTGATAAGACATCGGTACAAATAAGAATATCAATTTCTTGTTTTTGAAATTCTGCTATTTCCTCCTCATTTTCACAATTAGATAGAGGTGCAAATTTCTTGACTTTTTCTTGTCGCTGTTGACTTTTTGTATCTCCTGTTAATAAATCAATATTTATAGTTCGATTTACCTGCATAGAATTTAACCATTGTTCATCTTTTAATAATTCAGCGTATAAATATTTCGCCGTATCTTTAAAATAGCTAAAAACTAGAACTTTTTGTCCTACTAACTGAGTTTGAAGCAATTCCTTGAATGCCTGTAACTTGCGGTCATAATCTCTAGCGCTCTCAACTACTTTTTTAATCTGTTGAAGAATATTTTTGAGAGTTTGTAAATCTGAATTAATGTCAGCTTTTAACTCATCAATACGATATTGTTTGGGGTCAACTTCGTTTAAAGATGAAATAATTTCATCAACTGTGATATTTTCCGTTTCATCTGTTTCTACTGTCAAGATTTTGCGGAATTTTTTGCTTTCTAACAGTTTACCTTTTTCCAGATATTCAGAAAATCTATGTTGAAATTCACTTTGGTACTTGAGACTATTTTCAAAAGCAATTAATGAACTTTCCAATCTTTTTAAATATAGGGTTTTCATCAGAGCAACTAAGGCTTGATTCCGCTTAACTCTAGCTTGGTCTTGTTGGTCTTTCCTTTTCTTAAATGCCCGGATATTATAGGGTGCTAAATGTAGTTGGTCAATTTGATTAGCTATATCTGCATAAAGTCCTTGAAAACTGTCTTCAAAGTTATAAGTGAAATTTTCTAACTGGCGTTTGGGAAAATTAATTTCTTTTCCTCCTATTTCAATTTTTTCTCCAGCTTCCTGACGCTTAATTACATCTCGACGACTCCGACGTACCATTGTTTCTAACAACAATTCAGTGATATCTAAATGACCTTTATCTACATCTTTAAAATAACTTTTCAAGTTAGGAATGCCCCAATCGCGATAATAATTTTCACTGTTGCGGGTTAATAATAGCATCTGATGATAGAGGTCATAAATACTATTATTGATGGGAGTTGCTGTTAATAATACTACTCGTTTATTACGCTTACCACTGCCGATTAATTTTTGGAGAGTGCCATAGCGATTTGTGTTAGAGTTGCGGAAATTATGAGATTCATCTACTACTATAATGTCGTGTTTTGTGTAGCGACGAACATTAAAATCTTGGCGACTAATTTCTTCTTGAGAAACAACATCCGCTTTAATCCCAAATTCATCTAATTTCTTGCGCCATACTAAATCTCGCAATTGAGCAGGACAAATAACTATGGCGCGGGGAACATAACCAAGACGTTTATCTTTGGCCAGATAATGTTCCAGCAGTCGCAAAGCGATGTAAGTTTTGCCCAAACCTACAGAGTCTGCCACCATTACTGCTTGATGACGTTCTAATAATTTGACTGCTCGTTCATATCCTTCCTGTTGGAAACTTGCTAGGTCCAGAGCTGTGCGATCGCCTCCTTCTCCAATGGTATCTTCTTTAAAGAATTCATACAAAGTCTTGACAAATATCTGATAAGGTGTATATGGTTTGCTACCAAATTTTGACCGTTCTAGGGTGTCGATAAGTTTGGCTTTGTAGTCTCGGTCAACACTGGGATGATTCCAAAATGTATCGAACCAGTTTTGGCGGAGGTCGCGAGCGATCGCTTGTTGTTTATTCAAAACGTTTAGCTCTGTATTACCGCTTAAACCGGATGGGGTAAAATTGCTGGAACCGATAATGCTGTAGTTGTCAAAAATGTAAGCTTTGGCATGGAGAAATTGACTGTTTTCTCCGATAACTCCATAAAGACGGATGTGGATATTGTCTTGGTTTAAATAAGAAATCAGGCGATCGATACGTTGTTTGTATAGGAGGTTATAGGGTTGATTTTGCAGTAGCAGTTGTTGTTCGCGACGGTAATATTTTTGTAGATCGATGCGCGATCGTTCTGCTGGTTGAATGGCCGGGTCGCGACCGATAAGCAGACGCAAGTTGGTTAGTTGGTTGAATGGTTGTTCTAATCTTACCCATGCTTGAATGTGGAAAAAACCTGTAGCAATGTCTAATTTAGTTTGGCGATCGCTCAGAATTAATTCTCGAAGAACAGTTTCGAGGGTGTGTTTGTCGTTGTCGATGTAGTCTGGGAGAGTCATTTCAGTTATCAGTTATCAGTTATCAGTAATTCCTAATTAAGTAGGAGGCTTGAAATAGTGGATTTTATGTTTTATGTCAAATCTGGTAGCATCAGTGTTATTCAGCATTCAAAGATAAGAGTCTATGTTATAGGGGCGTTTTGCTCCGCAACATATAAAGCGGAGCTTTGCGGAACGCAAATGGCATTCGCTCCTAACCATTGTATGTATAAGATCGACG
>NZ_JAAHHG010000376.1 GCF_010692555.1 Okeania sp. SIO3B5
ATATTTATTGCTGCATTCTCATCTCTATCGTGTTTTGCACCACAGTTGAGACACTCCCATTCTCGCACCTTCAGGTCTAACTTACCACCTTTAAACCCACAATCTGAACAAACTTGAGATGTTGGCTCAAGGGCGACTAATTACTCTGAAATCACGACCATATTTTTCTGCTTTTCCCTCTAAAAATGTTCTGAATTGCCTCCAACCTAAATCAGATATTGCTCTAGATAACTTACGGTTCTTAACCATACCAGAAACGTTTCCAACGGAGATGCTTCCCTACGGGATGCTACGCAAACGCAAACAAATCTTCTAAAACAACTGTTTGGTTTTCACGAATTATTTTAGTAGATAATTTATGCAGAAAATCTGACGAGTGTATCTTTCAGTTTTGCATGGAACTTAGCCACTCTAACCCTGGCTTTTTCATACCTTTTAGATCCTTTAGTTTTATGAGATAATGACAAACTTTACCTTTCTTAATTTCTTAATTCGTTTCTTTAGTGGTTTTGGTGCATCAATCTTTGTACCGTCACTGAATGTAGCAAAGGTTTTAATACCTAAATCTATACCTACTGAATTATCAGTTCTCAGTAAGATTTCTGGTTGTATTTCTACTACAAAACTTAAGAAATATCTATGGGCTGAATCTTTGATTACTGTTACTGATGATGGAGCAGCAGGTAACTCTCACGGGCGAAACTATTTTCAGCTTTCCTATCTTGGCGCTTCTAGACTTTATGTTGACCAACTTTAAATCCTCATGCATGTAAATCTAGCAGTTTGCTTTGATTTTCTACTTTTAAATCGCGGAGCGTTGCGAGGAACGAAGCAATCTGGAGGTTTAACAGGTCTACCTTTTCTCTTGCCTTGAGTTGATTTAAAAAAGTTAGAGCAACGCCTGGTTTAAATCATTCAATGATTGCTGCAATGGTATGTTAGAAACCTCTGACAACCATTGTCTTTCTTCAGTCTTTTTAGCTTGAGTAATAAAAAGCTTTTGTAGTTCTGATAAGTCAGGTTTCTTTTCTGCTGATTTATACTTCTGTTGGGAGTAAGCTAGACTATCATTCACTCGCCACACGGACACAGCCAAATAGCTTGGCCAATCGGTATTTTTGTCCCGGCGTTGGATAAATACGATACTTAAATCTAGCTTTCATAACTTGACTTTTAAACTAACAACATGATAACATATTTATTGAAAAAAATCAACTAAAAAGTCGCCCTAGAAGGGCCAGGCTTGAGACCCATTTTTTCGGTCAAAGATTTTTTCTAATTGGAGGTAGAGGTACATTCGGGATATGCTCCTAATACAGAATTAGAATTCCTCAGAATGCAATCTATCAATATTTACGAAGCAGTGCCAAAATTGCTATTTCTCAAATCAAAATTAATTGCCTCTTGTTTGCTACTCTTGCTTTGCAAGATAGACTCGACTTCAGTCAATGTCCTTGAAGAGTAGTCAGTAAAAAACAACGAGAAAATTTATTCATGAAATCATTTATTTCAACTGTGATTAATGCTGCTGACATAGCAGGGCGTTTTCCTAATAATTCTGACTTAGAGTCTATTCAAGGAAATCTACAACGTACTCTTCCTCGCATGGAAGCAGCAGAAAAACTAGCAGAGCGTCTGGATGCTGTAGCAAAAGAAGCTGGTGACTGGGTATTTAAAAAGTATCCCGAACTGACAAAACCTGATGGAATTTGTGATTCCCAAGTTAAGATCGAAAAATGTTATCGCGATCTAAATCATTATCTGAGACTAATTAATTATTGTCTAGTAGTTGGGGATACTGCTCCTCTTGATGATTGGGCTATTACAGGGCAACGAGAAGTTTACCGCGTTCTCAATTTGCCAACTGCACCTTTTGTTAGTGCGCTTCAATACACACGCGATCGCGCCTGTTCTCCTAGAGATATGTCTCCCCAAGCTTTAGTTGAATTTTGGGCTTACCTAGATTATTTGATTAATTCCTTTTCATAAGTTATAAAGTCATTTCAGTTATCAATTATAGCAATTCCCAAGAAGAGTGAGGTACGCGCATTCGTTGGTTTTAGGGAACAGGGAACAGAAGACAAATAAAGGTAGGTGTTCCTAATTAGACTGAGAAAGTGCGATTCGTTTGGCAAGGGCGAGCTCCTATGTAAGGTAAGCCAGTCCCAAAACTAGGGATAACTCTAGTAGCCATGCAGGTTGAATTCCTGCTCTCCGGGATGCGGAGTGACTTCAGTTGTTCAGGATTCCAGGGTAACAACTTGGTCTCTCAGTGCATGGACTTAAAGCCGTAAAACTAGAAGGTTTTATCCTGGTTATCTTAGGCGTTGGGAGTTGCATAAGGTTAATGCACAGTGAATCTAGTATTACCGCTCGTCACCTAAGATTGGTGAAATTAAGCCTGATACACCAAACCCAAAACGGGAAGCCTTGTAATACTGATAACGTAGTTTCTCGACGTTATCGCATCTAGTTTGAGGCCGGGCGAGGCTAGGAGCCTAAGTGCAACAAGAAATGGTACTAGGGAACGAAGTAACCCCTTAAGACTCTCAGGTCTCGACCCCTGAGTAGGGAAAGTTTAACCAATGTCTTCTAGGGTTAAGGATTCCCCAAGAAGCAAGCCTAGATTAATGTCTAGGATGTGCAGACGTGGGGAAACATTGCAGGCAGGCGTGAAACCGAAATTGTATCAAGCCTAAACACAAATGCTGGGGTAAGTAGGCTCAAGTCGAGAGTAGGAGACTCTTGTCAAAGAAAAATCTCCAGGCATAATGCCAAAGAGCAGCGAAAACCGAGGCGCTCCAAGCGTGGACAAACCTTGAAATACAGGTGCGAAACTAGGTGTAACCAACCTTATAGACTACTGCAATGTTAGGAGCCGTGTGAGCTGGAAACTCTCATGCACGGTTTTGAAACAGAGGTGAGGGATAGCGATATCCCCATCGACTGTATCCGCTATATCAATACCTCCTACTTCAGTAGGAGGCAAGAAAATATTGAAGTTGGTTTTTTTCATCCCCTCAGGACTTATATCATGTCCGGTTGAATACTTACACTTTGGAGGAAGGAAGGCAGCTATGCTGGAGGCAGCTATGCTGGAGGCAGAAGGGAAGAAAATATTAGAAGGGATAAAGTTTTTTTATCACTGATTATCCGGACATGATATTACGCAAGGATACTATATTAGACTTGTCGCTTTATAACTTAAAAAATCCCCAAAAGCCTTGTTCTGTAAAGATTGTAGCTATCCGGGGGTAAAAAACATTGGAATTATTGCTCTGTCTAGGTTGGAGCGATTTTTTCCCTCTATTTAGCGACAACTCTATTATATATACAGGACTTACGCATTACTATTATTATATATAGTGTAAATCTGGTCATTATTGCTGATATAAACACTATAAATTAGTGCTGTTGCGTAAGTTCTGAATGATTTTAGACGATCGTTCCACATAATAGATCTGAAGTTTAAAGCTTTCAGTCTATGCTTCTGTCGCAAACTGCTGTACGATCTATTCAAGAAACTAATTGTTGATTTTAATTAATACTAGAGAAAATGGATAAGCGTTTTTTCAATTTATTTCCTGGATTAAGTGAAGAAAAAGCAATTGCTTTATTAGAAGCACCACTTGAAGAATTAGAAGATAAATCCGATCGTTATATTGCAGCAAGTCATTTAGTTAACTTTCCAAGCGTTCGTTCAATCAATGTCTTAATTAAAACTCTACAAGATACTAACCCAGTTCTAGAACATAAAATTGCTAGACGTAAAGCGATCGAAACATTGGGACGTTTAAATGCAACATCAGCACTACCTGCAATTAGAGCTTGCTTAAGTGATGAAGACTCTTACACTGTAGAAAATGCTGTCTGGGCAATTGGCGAAATAGGAACTGACGATCAAGAAATTCTTGCAGAAATTTCTCGGTTGTTGGAAAAGCCTGGTCAAAGTTATCGTTTGATTATTCAAGTGTTGGGAAAATTTAACTATAAACCTGCAATAAATAATATTCAAAAATTTACAACATCTGATGATGAACCTATTGCTAGTGCAGCGATCGCTACTGTTTGTCGTTTAACAGGGGATTATTCCCAGATGACAAAAGTGGTAGAATTTTTAGAACATTCAAATATTAATGCTAGACGGGGTTGTATTCAAGACCTAATCGATACTAAATATTATCCATCTATTCCTAATATTGCTAAATGCCCAGTTTCGATGGTTTTTCGTCTCCGGGGAATTAGACTCCTAGCAGAAACAGGTATACCTACAGGTGAGATTAACTTTGCTCAGATTGAACCCTATTTAGATTTGGTGGTTCGTGACCATCCCAATGATTTAGAATTAGTCCATGAATATGACCAAACTCCTACTTTAGAATTTGCTATTCAAGAATTATACAGTACAGATTTTGGTAGATGTTATCTGGCTGGCAAAACCCTTTTAGAGACTTACCCAGAAGTTTCAGGTGCAGCATTAATGGCAACTTTTGCAGAAAGCGCTCATAATGATTATGGTGCCCACTATCATGTAGTTAAACTTTTAGGTTGGCTTAAATATGTTGATAGTTATGATTTATTGATAGAAGCACTGCACAATAAAGCACCTCAGTTTCAGAAATCTCGTGGAGCTGCTGCACTTGCTCTGGCTAATTTAGGAGATGAGAGGGTTATACCTTTACTTAGGGAGACTATTAGTAATGCAAGAATTTTTGATTTGAAATATGCTTGTTTGTTGGGGTTAAAACAGTTAGGGGATAGTCAAGCTATTGATTTAGTTGCTAATGACTCAGATTTATTGATTCAAGCTAAAGCAAAAAATATGATTTGATCAGGACCAGGACTTACGCAAAGGTACTATATATATATAGTCTAAAAACTACAACGTTATAGTTTTGATATATAGAACCCCTAAACGGAGCTATTTAAAAATAGACGGGCAGATGGGGTGATTGGTAGATAGGGGGATGGGGTAGTTTTATTACCTCAGCTCAACCTATTAAATATCGAGAATTGATGATGTACAAAACTAAGACGTTATAGTTTTTGTATAGAACCCTGATGGTAGCTATATAATTATGGTGTAAGAGTCTTTAATTGATGATGTACAAAACTAAGACGTTATAGTTTTTGTATAGAACCCTGATGGTAGCTATATAATTATGGTGTAAGAGTCTTTTTGGGCATCAATGAGTGAGGAAAAATCTTCTGTTGGTGTGTTAAATTTTTTGTATTATTTCTCCCCACATCTTCCCTCGAACCTCTTCCCTCTTACCTCTTACCTCCAGTATAGCTGTCTCCAGTATAGCTGTCTCAAGGCTAAAAAATTTAATATTTATGGAGATACCACTAAGGGGTTCTATATGTAGTCTCTGCGTAAGTCCTAAAAATATTAACAGAGATTATGAAGTATGATAACTTAGACATTTTGTAGATATTTGTTGTTGTCTAGGATAGTCTATCAAATTAGCCTTTAGCAAACAGCAGTTAAGGTTTGGAACTCTCGTTTGGCCTTTAAAACCTCTCGGTTGAGGTTTGAAACCTCTAAAATCTTACTTTTGACTTTATGTATCGACCTAAGTGACCCTAAATTCTCAATTTTCCAGGAATACTAATGATGAGAGCGCGTGAGATATTGCAGGAATATGAAAAAGGTAGACGAGATTTCCAAGGTGTGAGTCTTCGGGGTCTATCTTTTAAGGGAAAAGATTTATCTGGAGCAGATTTTAGTGAGGCGGATATTCGAGGTACTAATTTTCGAGGAGCGAATCTGAGCGGTGCTAGGTTTCAGGAAGCTAAGGCAGGGTTACAAAAGCGTTGGGTGGTAGTTCTGCTTTTTGGTGTTTTTGTTTTAGTTGGTATATCAGCTTTTTTGAATGTATCCATATAATAAAAGTTTAAAATCATTACCTAATAATATAGAACAATTGAAGCGTCAGACAATGTGATACTATTTATCTTTTTACTGCTATAAACAAATTATCAATATGCCACACTTAATTCGCAAACTTTTCATAACAATCCTTTTATTATCTCTATTTTGCCTGAGCAACCCAGTAACTGTAATAGCTGCCACTCAACCACAGAATCTTACCCCCACTCAATTAGAAGAATTAGACAATCTGTTTAATCAAGCCTTAAATGCCAGTAATAACGGTGACTTTGCCAACGCCGAACAATTATGGACTCAAATTTTAGAACAATATCCCGACAACCCTGCCATCTGGAGCAACAGAGGTAATATTAGACTGAGTCAAAATAAAATAGAAGAGGCAATCTCTGATTATCAAAAAGCAATAGAAATTTTTCCTAATGCTCCCGATCCTTATCTAAATCGTGGTATTGCTTATGAAAGACTGAACAAATGGTCAGAAGCGATCGCTGATTATAATCAAGTTATAGAATTAGACCCCGAAGATCCAGTAGCCTACAATAACCGTGGTAATGCTGAAGGGGGATTAGGAGAATGGGAAAAAGCGACCGAAGATTACAAAAAAGCTTCTGAATTAGCTCCTGAATATGCCTTTGCTCGTGCCAATTATTCTCTAGCTCTTTACCAAATTGGACAAACTCAGGAAGCAGTAAAAACCATAAAAAGTCTGGTTCGTAAATATCCTAACTTTGCTGATATGCGGGCTGCCTTAACTGCTTGTCTCTGGGAACAAGGCAAAAAAGGAGAAGCGGAAAGTAACTGGGTAGCTGCTGTAGGATTAGATGGACGTTATCAAGACCTTGATTGGGTAGCTAACGTTCGTCGTTGGCCTCCTACATTAGTTAATAGTTTGGAGAAATTTATTAAAATAGAATAACTATAATTAGGGCTTGCTGAAAAAGTCTTATGGGTGAGGTTAGGAGACAACCCACCCCTAGCCCCTCCCAGGAGGGGAAGGGAAGACAGCTATACTGGAGACAGGAGAAACGGGCAATGAGCGAGGAGATAGTAGTTAAGAATTGTCCCAAGATTGTTCTGTCCAACTATGCGCCTAAAATACGCTCCTTTTTGAGCGTGAAGAGCTAAAACAGGCGCACTTTTTTCGCTCCTAAAAAGGTTAAAACCTTTATCTGGTAATTATTTGAGATTTAATCAGCAAGCCCTAATTAGGGTTTGCTGAAAAAATCGGAAAACGGTTGATTTCTGATTCAAAGAAAAGCTGATGATAATAAAAAATTATCATCCTTAATTTAACCATAAGTTGAAATGATTAAACAAACAGTAAAAACAGTTTTTTCTCCAAAAAAGTATAAAAAAAGAGAAAAAGCTTCTTTTAAGAGGGTAGAAAGGTTGATTACTAAGAAAGTAATTGCGATAGAACTCCGTTCCGCTGCGCGATCGCAGTTGCGGAAGTTTCAGGAAGTTTAGTCATCACTTTCTGTAAGCTAAATCCTCTTTTTGCTTGCCCGAATTTACCCTCAATATGGTTCCGCAATCTTTCATCCAAGTGAGCTTGTTTCTTCTGTTCTTTATCAATATTTTTTGGTGGTCTTCCCAAGGGAGGAACGCTAATTTCCCAGACATTTGCCTGGGAATGTATAGTAGTCGCCAGGGTAGTTAGAACATTCTCAAACCTTCAAATTTAGTTATATCCAGAATTTAACTTCTAAATTCTAAATTCTAAATTCTAAATTCTAAATTCTTATTGTGGTAACCACCCTGCACTAAGAAGTATGGTTAAACCCATAAAAAGCACAGAAAAAGTCCAAGTAATCCTATTCAAAGTTATCTCTGCACTTTTGGTGCTAGTAAACAATTGAGCTTGTCCACCAATACCACCAATTCCATCACCTTTGGGGCTGTGTAACAATACAAATACAACAATACCTATAGCGGATACAATCCAGATAATTTCCGCAAGTTGAACAACATTCATAGTTTTTAATTCGTTAAAAAATCCAAGAATTTCACTGATATTGGGAAGGAGAGGTAATTATTAATTATTAATTATTAATTATTAATTGTTGAACTGCCTCCTGCCTGCCTGACTACAAACCTACTCGCATAGGAGTAAGATTTTGTTGAATATCATATCCGGCATTTTCAATTATTGACCTTCCAGTCATTTCAGGAGGTTGGGGCAACTGTAGAATTTCCAAAATAGTTGGTGCTACATCTGCTAAACACCCATCTTTTCGCAAAGGAACTTCAGCGCCATGACCAGGAATTTTTCGTCCCTCTCCTTCTATTAGTATAAATGGCACAGGGTTTGTCGTATGAGCTGTCCAAGGATTTCCTTCTTCGTCCCACATATATTCAGCATTACCATGGTCAGCAATGATAATTGCTGTGCCGCCTGCTTTACTAATACTATCTAAAAGTTGTCCTAAACAATAGTCAACTGTTTTAACTGCATTCACCGCTGCATCCATAACTCCAGTATGACCTACCATGTCAGGGTTAGCATAATTAATCACAATTAGAGAATAGATTTGTTGTTCCACAGCAGCGATCGCTACTTCTGTCACTTCTTCCGCTGACATTTCTGGTGCTTCATCATAGTGAGCTACCATTGGACTTTGAATCAATTCTCGGTCTTCTCCCTCAAATGGTTGTTCTAAACCTCCATTGAAAAAGTAAGTTACATGAGCATATTTTTCAGTTTCAGCAGTCCGGAGTTGACGGAGACCATGCTGAGAAATTACTTGTCCAAGAATATTATTTAAGTTTTGAGGCTTAAAAGCGACTAAGGTCGGCAAACTAGAGTCATACTGAGTAAAAGTTAAAAATGTTAATGGTTGAATTTTCTGGCACTCAAACCCATTAAAATCTATGTCTACAAAGGCTTGAGTCAATTGACGGGCACGATCTGGACGAAAATTAAAGAATATTACTCCATCTCCAGGCTCTATAGCTCCTGGGGATACTCTAACTGGGATGACAAATTCATCTGTTATACCCTCAGTATAAGACTGTTGTAATAAATCAGAAGCAGAACAACCAACTCCATAACCGTCTTTGGTCATCACTTCATAAGCTTTTTGAATTCTATCCCATCGTTTATCCCTGTCCATTGCATAGTAACGACCACTAATAGTTGCAATTCGTCCTACACCACTTTGATTAATGTGATATTCTATTTGTTTGAGTACCTGGACTCCTGATTTTGGGTTTGTATCGCGTCCATCAGTAATAGCATGAATACAAACATCAGAAATTCCTTTTGCTTTAGCCATATCCAGTAAACCTAATAAGTGGTTTACATGAGAATGAACTCCTCCAGGGGAACATAAGCCCACTAAGTGTAGTTTGGAATTACGCTCAATAACATCTTGACAACATCTTTCAATATCTTGATTTTGAGCAATCGATCCATCTTCTATTGCATCAGATATTCTTACCAACTCCTGGGGTACAATTCTTCCTGCACCAATATTTAAGTGACCGACCTCCGAGTTACCCATTTGACCTTCTGGCAAACCTACTGCTTTCCCAGAAGCTTGAATCAAAGTTCTAGGATATGCTTGCCAAAGGCTATCAATTATAGGTGTTTCACCAACAGCAATGGCATTTCCTTCTTTTTCTTCTCGATAACCCCAACCATCTAAAATAATTAGTACAACCGGAGATATATAAACTGTTCCCATGATTTTTTACCTTTTATAGTTCATAAAAATATAGTCATATAAGATATATCCTCACTTTGTAGGTGTTACCGCTCAACTAAACTTACTCAAACTTACTCAAAGGTCTGAAAGTCTAGTCAAACGCAAGTGGATCGACCACTACAGGGTTAAACGGCAAACCCTTTATTCCTTGGTCAAAGACATCAGGAATTACTTTTTTAATAATGTTCAACGACCCATTGACATCTGCATTTAATAATTTATTTTCCCTGGTTTTATACAACCCTCTTGTTACTCTTTTTCCACTAAATCTCGGTTTTTTTTCTCCATATGTTGGTAAATCATCCCCATCTAAACAGCTTGATTGAG
>NZ_JAAHHG010000377.1 GCF_010692555.1 Okeania sp. SIO3B5
TGTAGGGGAGTAGGGGAGTAGGGTAGTAGAGAGTAGGGAGTAGGGAGTAGGGTAGTAGGGGAGTAGAGAGTAGGGGAGAAAGAATCATAGTAGATAGGAAAAACTACTTAAGTTATCGAAAAAAATGTGCTTTTTCATACACTTTTTCTCTGACAAAAACCTTTGGAAGACTTATACATAACCTGTCTATTTTGTCAAGTTTTATGTTAAGAAAGATGTTTATAAAGCATAGCTTTGAAAGGGGGGAGAAGGCAGAAGGAAATTCTGACTCCTGACTCCTGACTCCTGACTCCTTCTTCAATACCTAATCCTCTATTTTTCCTACTTTTTGCAATGCCGCTCTGAGATTACCTTGGTATTCAGATAAAATCTTGTCGCCTTCTTCTTTTTCTAAACCACTCCAATACATAAAAAGTGCCAACTTAACTGAATCGTTACTTTTATTTAATAATTGTGTGGCCTCATCCCTACTTAAATCAGTTAAATCCTCAATAATGCGTAGAGCGCGATCGCGTAACTTAGTATTTTTCACTGCTACGTCAACCATACGATTACCATAAACTTTTCCCAGTCCTACCATTACTCCCGT
Organism: Okeania sp. SIO3B5; assembly: GCF_010692555.1. Lineage (GTDB taxonomy): Bacteria > Cyanobacteriota > Cyanobacteriia > Cyanobacteriales > Microcoleaceae > Okeania. Next base: position 590 of record NZ_JAAHHG010000377.1, read on the forward strand.
TGATAAAATATTCAAAGCCATTTTTGTCACTGTTCCTGCCTTTAAGCGTGTGGAACCTGCCAATAACTCTGGGCCAACTACTAACCGAATATCCACATCTACTTCCACACTAAACTGATCTACAGGCACACAAGTAATAAAAATTGTTTTTGCCCCCCTTTGTTTTGCTGCTTCTAAAGCACCATGGACATAAGGAGTTGTACCACCAGCAGTAATACCGACTACCACATCCAAATTCGTAATATGGCGCGAAGCGATCGCCTGACTACCATCTTCAAACTGGTCTTCCAAATCTTCAGAACTACGGACTAAAGCACCCGCACCACCAGCGATAATTCCTTGTACCAAATCCGAGGGCGTGCAAAATGTTGGAGGACATTCAGCCGCATCTAGTACCCCCAAACGACCACTTGTACCAGCGCCCACATAAAAAAGTTTGCCACCTTGGCGTAAAGCTTCAGTAGTAATGTCCACTGCCTGAGCCAATTGTAGACGGGATGCAGCGATCGCTTCTAAAGTTCGCCGATCCTCTTGATTAAATAAGTCCACCAACTCTAAAGAGCTTAACTTATCTAAATTCTGACTATTGGGATTAACCTGTTCTGTCAATAAATGACCTCGTGCCTGTAAATTGTCCATCTTTAGCCCGTTACTGATAAAAAATTCTTTTTGTTTAGGGAGTAGGGAGTAGGGAGTAGGGAGTAGAAACGTTGTATATAACGTCCCTACAGAGTAGAAAAATGCTTTTGCTACTGTAGTCTATCTATAGTGAAAACCTTTATGTGCTTAGGATCAACCCAGTACGGTCTGATTTTTTTCCCACTGTTCTCTATTCTCTGTTCCCTGTTATCTGGTATATCTTAAAGTTTGACAAAAAAATCAATTAGATATGTATTTAAGGGTTTTACTTATGGAGAATAAAAAATACTTTTAATTTTTAAATTTTAACTTGATTTTGTACAAAACAACTATAGAACCCTTATGGTATCTTTGCACGTGGTATGTGCTTTTGGCATAGAAGTCAATCCTGGTGAATTCAGAAGATTCAGTGAGAGAATATAGCAAAAAGGTAGAAAAATACTTCCATCTCCCCCACTCCCTCACTCCCTCACTCCCTTACTCCCCCACTCCCCTACTCCCCCACTCCCCCACTCCCCATCTTTACAACAAATGGGTTCTACAAAAGACCTTCCAGTTGGCGCCTAATTCTATCTAAGTCAGGCACATTTTCACCCTTTTCAGTAATTGGATCTGGATCTAGTTGCCAATCAGTATTTTCTACATTATTCTCTGGGGGTATCTCCAAAGCACCTGCTGGTATAACTTTCCACTCATAATTTACACCCCTACAGAATTCCATAATTTCTTCTTGGTCAAATTCTTCCACCGCAGGAGAAGGAAAATCTTGAGCTTCTAGCAACACACCAAAGCGAGTGGCATCATCTTCTGATTCAAACATCAAGACCTGATTACGATCGCCACTTTGAATAGTATGAATTCCTTCATTTTCAGTTCTAGCATTGAATAGTAAAACAAATACTCGCATAATTTTTCCTAATGTGAATAGACAATTGTTTTGTTTATATTAGTAGAGACGAACAAATAATGTCTAAATTATAGTCAAGGAAAGGAGACGGTGAAAAGTGTAGGGAGGGTGGAGAGTACATTGTCTGATGTTACCATAGTCTCACCTTTCAAGGGGATGAGAAAAGTAAACTTCAGTATTTCAGTGCTTCTGACTTTAGCGGTTGGTACTGATAACTGATAACTGATAACTGATAACTGAAATGACAAATACTCCAGATAATTTTAATCAGCAAACTGATACCTCCAAGTCTAGAAATTGGCGCAGAATAGTAATTATTAGTGGTCTGGGTTTAGGGACAGTCTTTGTAGGAGGGGGAGCAGTAGGAACTTGGTGGTTTCAAGAAAAATTAGCCCCAATGGTGAGTGAGAATCTCACTAGACTTACCCAAAGGCCAGTTAAAGTGGGCGAACTGAAAAAATTTAGAATTGGTTATCTAGAATTTGGTCCTTCTTCTCTACCTCCAACTTCAACTGACTCGATCGCTGCTTCTACGGAGATAGTTAAGGTTAGGTATGCTCTTGGACCTCTGTTATTTAAAACCCTGAAACTTGATATTACATTTGGAAAATCTGAAGCTAATCTACAACAACAAGCTGATGGTTCGTTTAAAATTCCAGAATTGGCCGATCTACCACCTCCTCCTTTTAATGTTGATATTACAGCTCTACGTTTCCCAGAACTGGATGTTAGTATTTTGCCTGCTGAAACAGGAAAGTCTTCTGAACCGATACTTTTAGATTTGAGTAATAGTGAAGTTCTTTCTAAGGATAAATTGCAACGTTGGTTGGTAGATCTGAATGGGAAAGTTATTGATGGTGGTGGTAATTTTCGGGTTGATGCTGATGCTAATCTCAAAAACTCGGAAGTTAAAGCTGATGTTGTAGCGCAAAAATTGCAATTACCAATATTTGTTCCTTTAGCATTAGCGTTGGAAAATATTCCTGATGTGAGTCTGCAAAGTGGGGTATTAAATGCAGACCTCCGGGCTCAGATTAAATTAACTGATAAAGTTGCTGATCTTGTACAAAATATCCAGGGAAAAGTTAGTTTGCAGGAGTTGAATGCTAACAGCAGTCTCTTGAGCGACACTGTTAACTTGAATACGGTTGCTAATGTTGCTTGGCCAAAAGTTACGGTGGAAAATTTAAACGCTAACTACGGGAATATTGGATTAAAGCTCAAGGGTACAGCACAAACAACGGCGGACTTAGACCCTCAAAATCTTAATCTGAATTTGAATGCGGAGGTTTTGCCTGTTAGTTTCGACACTTTGTTTAATACTGCTACTAGAGAAATTGATTTGCTCTCGGGTAAAATTGAAACGGCAGAAACTAAGCAGCAACTTCAGCAAATTCGGAGTCAAATTCAGGATATTAGACCTTTGTTAGATGGGGGTGTGAAAACTAATTTCAGTATTGTTGGTAGTTTGCTGCAACCAGTGATTTCAGGAAAAGTTCAAACGACTGAAGTTACTAGGGTTGATAGATTAAGATTTAAGGATATTGCGACAAAATTTACTATTAGTCCGCAGTTAAACCAAGAATTTCAACCGCTCAATTTAACTGCTGGTTTTTCTGACTTAAAAATTAGTCCGGTGGTGGGAGGGAAAATTACAGGTAATTCAGAATTCAGAATTCAGAATTCAGAATTCAGAATTCAGGAGTCAGTTCAACAAAGTCAAAATTTCCTACGGAATGCTTCCCTGCAGGATGCTACGCAAACGCAAACAAAAGTCAAAATTCAAAAGTTAGAAGTCGCGAGTCGGGAGTCAGTTCCACAAACTCAAAAGTTAGAAGTCGCGAGTCAACCCACCCCTAACCCCTCCCAGGAGGGGAAGTCAGTCAGTAAGGAGCAAGAAACTAATTTGGCATTGCATAATTGCGGGATGATTTTGTCAGAGAGCAGAAAGCATAATCCCCGTGTCTCCGTGTCTCCGTGTCCCCGTGTCAGCCGAAATAGTCCCAGTATTCAGCAACGCCCTAATTTTAATCCTGTAGTTGACTTAAACCTGAAGGTAGAAAATGTACCACTAGAACCGATCGCTCAACAATATGGCATTACTTCACCTCTTCCCCTGGGTGACTTTTCTACTGAAGTTGCGATCGCTGGAGCTTTGGAAAGTCTGAAAGGGCAAGTTCAATGGCGGTTACCAAAAGCTGTTTATCCGGTGAGTGGTACTGTTGATATTGTTGATAGTCAGGCGAATATTAAAAATACTGTTGTCGAAGTTGGTGGGGGAAAGGTTAATATTGATGGTACTGCTAATCTGGAAAACTGGCAAGTCAACGTTACTGTCAATCAAATTAATTTAGATAATTTAGAACCTTTAAAACCATTGGGTTTACCATCTGGGTTGGAAGGTATTGTTAATGCTCAAGCTAATTCTTCTGGTCTCACGAGAGATTTTTCAATTAATAGTATTGATGGGAATGGGAGTGGGGTAATAAATATTGCTGGCGGTCAAGTTAATTTTAATGCTCGGGCAAATAATGGTAATTTGCAAGGTAAGGGAAATGCTGTTCAATTGAGTTTGAGTGCTTTAGAAAGAATCGGGAGAAATGCAAATCTTCTGACAACTCCTAATCCTATTTTATCTAGTCAAACTGATGGGAATGTTAATGGTGAAGCTACTTTTTCAGCTAATCTAAATGATTTAAGTTTGCCTGGCATAACGAGTGGTTTTCAGGGGAATGTTAATATCGCTAATGGTACGGTTAATGCTAATGGGCAAGTTAATAATGGTAAGTTTCAAGCATTAGTTGATACTGAAGAATTACCACTTAATCCTTTGTTAGATTTGGGGTTGTCGGCAGTCAATTCTGGTATTATTACTGACCAGGAACAATTAAATAATATTAGAGCTAATATTCCCAGGTTAAAAACTTTGAATGGTAGACTCAATGGTAAGGTTAATTTATCAGGAAATCTGACAAATATTGCCCCGGAAAATATAGCAGGAGATTTAGTGGGAAATCTCAAAATTGATGAAGGTACAATTAATGCTACAGGTAGTTTAAATTCGGGTAATTTTCAAACGACAGTTAAAACTAATCAAATATCTCTTACTGCCGTCGAAAAGTTATTAACAGAAGCACAAATTGTTTCTCTGAAAAGTAATGTTTTACCAACAGATACTAAGGGAAATATTCAGGGGGGAGCGACTGTATCTGGAAATATTAATAATTTAACTCCCGCAGGAATTTCTATTGATGGGGATGGGAAAGTAATTATTGCTGGAGGAACTGTTAACGCTACGGGTAAGTTAAATAATGGTAATTTTCAAGCTTCAGTTAATAGCAGTAAATTAGCAGTAAATCCACTTCTGGATTTGGGAGAAGCAGTTTTAACATCGGGATTAATACCAGTAGAAGCTAATCAAATTCAAACTTTACGAGCTACTATTCCTGCTATTAAAACTTTAAATAGTCAAGTTGATGTTAATGCTAATTTATCTGGAAATTTAAACAATTTATCTCCTGAAGCAATTACTGCAAATACTAATACTCAGTTATTTATTGATGGTAATGCTGTTAATATTGATGGAAGGCTTGAGCGAGGCAACTTTTTTGCAAATGTAGAAACAGAAAATATTGCTTTACGCCCTTTGGAAGAAACTATCAGAAAAACTGGTTTAATTGCCATACCAGCTAGTGCAACTTTACCCCCAGGAATTGAAGGAGAATTATTTGGCAATCTGAGCGTATTTGGCAACTTAAATAATCTGAATCCTCAAGCAATAGCTGCTGATGGAACTGGAAAATTAATTATTGGAAATAATACAATTAATGCCACAGGAAAATTAGACAATGGTAATTTTACAGCCTCAGCGATCGCCGAACCTATTCCATTGAGTTTTGTCAAAAAAATAGCTAAAGAGCTAGACAGGGATTTGGGCACGGATAACGCGGATTTGGGCACGGATAACAGGGATTTGGGCACGGATAACACGAATTTGGGCACGGATAACACGAATAAGGAAATTATAGAGTTAGTTTTGCCTTATTTAGAAACAATAAATGGGAATATTCTCGGTAGTGCTAAAGTCGCCGGAAATTTAGAGAATTTAAACCCAGAAGCTATAGCTGCTGAAGCGGAAGGAAAAGTACTTTTAGCAGATGGTGGAGCAGTTAATATTACAGGAAAATTAGTAGGTCAAAAATGGGAAACTTCTGTAGTGGGAGAGCAAATTCCTTTAGAACAATTTTCGGCAGCATTGGAAAAACAAGAACAAACAAAACCAGCCGTTGCAGCTATTAGACAGGTGCAAAATTTATTAGGGCAAGCTGAAAATTTACCAGTAATTGGTGGCTTTTTAAATACAAATATAGACCTGTCTGGAACTCTAGCAAATTTATCTCCAGAAGCAATAGCAGCTCAAGCTAAATTAACACTTTCAGAATTACCAGTTATTCAACAACCTCTTAATTCTCTGTTTGACTGGAATGGTAAACAAGTAGAAATAGAAAAAGTTTCTATCCCGCCAAATGTTAATGCTAATGGAATCGTAGGGACGAATCGCGATTCGTCCCTACCGACAATTTCTGGAATTAATATTAATGTCAATTTGTCAGATTTTGACTTAGAATCTCTGCCCATAGAAAAATTAACGCAAGATTTACCCATAGAAAAAAAAGGAGAGTTATTAACAGGTAGAGTCAACTTTGATGGAAAAGTCATCGGTAAATCTATCGAAGATTTAAGTTTAGTTGGTAATGTTGTCTTGCGAAACTTAGCCGTAAATTCAGTAGATTTTGATTCCGTTTTATCTGGAAAATTAAATGCAGGAATAACTGATGGAGTAACATTTGAAATTGCTGGCGAACAAGACCGTATAGAATTAGTATTAGATCGATTTGATGAAACCTATTTTCCCACTGCTTTCTTAATTCAACGCGATGAAGCAAAACTCGCAGGAGTGACAGAAGGAGAAAACCTCCTGGTGACATTAGAGCAATTTCCTGTAGAATTATTAGATATAGCGCCAGCAGCACAACTTGATATCGGTGCAGTTTCCGGGGAAGCATCCGCCAAAATAGCAATATCTGGTCTGAGAACATTCGACCTGAACTCGATCGCAGCAAACGGAAATCTTGCAGTTGCCAAACCTAGCATTGGTTATATAGATGCAGAGAGTTTCACCGCAGATATAAATTTTGCCAAAGGTGTAGGAACTCTCAATGACGGTACATTATTATTAGGTGACAGTCGATATATCCTACAAGCAATGGTCGATATTAATTCTCCCGATGGCAATTTCGACCCCAAATTTGCTGGCAGTCTCAAAATAGAAAAAGGTGAAGTTCAAGATATTTTGACCGCACTCCAATGGTTTAACTTAGAAGATATTGCGCGAGGTATAGCAACTCCAAATTATGCCAGTGCAGCAAATGTGCAACCAGATGCGGCAGGTTTTCCAGAAAATACACCAGTAATTTCCCAACTGCGTCGGTTTGCCGAAATTAAAGCTTTGCTAAAACAACAACAAAAAAGTCAACAACCAAATATTCCCATACCAATACCACCCCTTGCAGACCTAGATATAACTTTTTCAGCAGAAATAGCAGCAGAAGGATCTTTGCAGTCTGGTGTTGACGGCAAATTTGACATCAACGGTAGCGACTGGAGTTGGGGACCTTACAAAGTCGATAAATTTCTGCTAGAGGGTAAATATGAAAACGAAGTGCTGACAGTCAAACCACTAGAAGTACGAGCAGGAGAAACATTATTAGCATTTAATGGAGATTTGAGTCTAGAAAATCAGACTGGGAAATTACAATTAGAAAATATAGATTTAGCAGAAATACAGAAATTTGCCCAAGATTATATACCACCAAATATCAATATTAATATTGCAGGAAAATTGAATGCTGAAACAGAAATAGGAGGAAATTTAGAAGACCCCAGAGCTATAGGCAAAATCAATATAGTAGACGGCACCTTAAACGAAACACCCATTGAGAAAGCACAAACCGAGTTTAGTTACAAAACCGGACGCCTGCTTTTTGGTGGAGGTCTTTCCATAATTGGAGACCCAATTTTGTATAGAGGCGATATACCCATAGACTTACCCTTTGCTCAAGTTTCCGCAGGCAGCGATCTAATTAACGTCAGTGTCAATATTAAAAATGATGCGTTGCAGATAGTTAATATTTTGACCGATCAGGTAACTTTAAATTCTGGTCAAGGAGATATATTATTGGAGGTCAAAGGAACATTACAACAACCAAAACCAGAAGGATATGCTAAATTTGCAGACATGAGTATCACAGCAGCAGCATTTCCCCAACCCCTAACAGACTTAGAAGGTACAGTTTTATTTCAGAGCGATCGTATAGAAGTAAAAGAACTCCAAGGAATTATTAGTGATGGTAAAGTTGAAGTCATTGGGGTTTTACCAATTTTTCAACCCTTTGGCAGTCAAGAACCAGATATAAAAAACCCCCTGACAATTACATTAGACCAACTGAATGTAGACTTTCAACGAGTTTTTCAAGGTGGTATTGATGGAAAAGTAGTTATTACAGGTGCAGCTTTGGAACCAGAAATAGGCGGTAACGTTGAAGTCTCCCAAGGTAAAATATTTTTGAATCAGGCAGCAGGTTTTGCAGCAGCAGCAGGAAATGGAGAAAATGCACCTGGTTTTGGCATGGAAGATTTTGAGGTTAGTCTAAATAATTTTCAAGTGACTCTAAGCGATCGCCTACTGATGATTAGTCCAGGACTAGCTAACTTTGAAGTTGCAGGTGGTTTACTGATAAACGGCACCCTCAGCGATATTAGTCCAAGCGGTGAGATCGACCTTGTAGCAGGGGTAATTAATCTATTTACTACAGAATTGCGTTTAGACCCCAACTATAACAACACAGCTACCTTTACCCCAATTAATGGACTCGATCCCATTGTGGATGTACAGCTATTAGCATCAGCTTTTGAGACCAACCGCTCATCATCCCCATCATCACCATTATCATCCGAGACAATAGACGCTCCATCACCAGGCACCTTGAATAGTAGTCAGAGAGTTAGAATTATGGCAACAGCAAAAGGACCTCTATCAGAATTAGAAAATAACTTAGAGTTGACCAGTTCTCCAAGGCGATCGGAAGTACAAATAGTCAGTTTGTTGGGCGGTAATATCATTAATACCCTTAGTGAAGATAGGAATTTAGCATTAGCTAATGTAGCAAGTACCACCATTCTTGCTAACTTACAACAGGATATTATTGCAGCGACTGGGTTAAGTGAATTTCGGATATTTCCTGCAAGTATTCCTAAACGTGGAGCGCGACGTGCTTCCTCTTTGGGTTGGGGTTTGGAGGTAGGTGTTGATGTGACGAATCAATTAGGAGTATCCATGACTAGACTTTTTGGTGCCAATGAACCAACAGAGTTTTCTCTGCGTTATCAAGTTAATGATGAAGTACGCGTTCGAGGAGGGAGTAACTTTAATGATAATGCAGTATTATCAGTGGAATATGAAGTACAATTTTGATTTTGTTAGGAGTCATTTCAGTTATCAGTTATCAGTTATCAGTTATCAGCTATTGGTAGTGGACAGTTTCAGCTAAAATAGTGCTTTAGAGAAGTCAGGGCAAGACACGGATTTTGCCACGGATGCACGGATGGACGCTTGCGCGGCTTGAGAGGGGAGGCCGAGGCCTGCGTCAATAACCAAGGGCACATCGGGGAAATGGGCACGCATTGCGCGCAAGCCAAAGACGTTGTTTAGAC
>NZ_JAAHHG010000378.1 GCF_010692555.1 Okeania sp. SIO3B5
CCACAGTGAGAACATATTTGAGAACTGGGATAAAATCTATCTGCTATCACTAAAGTGCTTCCATACCATTCACACTTATATGTAAGCTGACGCCTAAACTCATAAAAACCACAATCTGCTATGGCACTTGCCAGTTTATGATTTTTGAGCATTCCACTTACATTGTCATACTTCTATCACTATGGTGCTGTGGTTTTTAGCTAACCATGTTGTCAGTTTATGTAGTGCATCTGCTCTGATATCAGCTACTGCTTGGTGCGCGTTCCGCAAGCGAGCTGACGTCGTCGCGGGGTCGCATCCGCTTTTTTGTGAGTCTTGGCTAGTTTTTTTACTGCTTTGGCTCTGTTTTTGCTACCAGGCTCTTTTTTCTGGACACGCCGTTGATAACGAGTTAGTCGTTTTTTGGCTTGTTTGTAGGCTTTGACGTTAGCGTAAGTTGTTCGATCGCTACAAGTTGCTAGGGCATTTATACCTAAATCTACACCGATAATAGCCCGTTTTTTAGTCAGAGGTTTGGGCTGACATTCATCATACTTAAAACTAATGTACCAGTCACCTGCCCGCTTGGATATTCTCACATTTTTGACTGGTACAGATGGTAAGATTTCATAAGTTTTTACTATTCCTATCCTACCTACCTATTGAGTTTGATGTAGTTTCCTCTCAGGATTTTGATACTTCCTTCTAAATAGAAACTGTCTTTTTTCCCTTTTTTCTTAAAGACCGGAAACCCACATTTAGGAATAGTTAAAAAGTTCTTAAATGCCCTTTCTAAATCTCTTAAAGCTTCTTGAGGGGCACACTTTGATACTTCATAGTACCAGGGATTTTCGCTTTTTACTTCCCTCACCAAACGCTTATGTAAAGTGATAGCACTCAGTCGTTTCTTGTTTGATTCATATTCAGTAATGCAAGTTGCTAATCCCCAGTTATAAGCATGACTGGCTACACCTGCGTGTTTGGCAAGTATTGTTTTTTGGTAATTGTTAACTTTTAATTTGGTCTTGATTGATTGCATTTGAACTGGTAAGCCATGAAAAAAAAGTCTTTGATAATTATAAGATGAATGAGTGTATGATAGCAGACAATCAGGAGTTTTTTAATATTTTTTAATATTTGTCTAACTTTGTCAAATTATTCGGCTTCAGTAGTTAGCCCTCTATATTGATCAATATTCTCCTGACTCACAGGAGTTTTACCCAAGTACAAAATACCATCAGCACCGTGACAAACTATATGAAGACTGGTAGCTAGCTCATCTGATAACGCTTCTGTTATTTGCTCAATACCATCTTTTCTCAAATCCAACACCACCACTTTTGTCTCCGGATAAGTTCCCGAAACCAACTGATGATAATTATCCACACGGGGGTCAATAATTACTAACGTCTGTTTTGTTTTTTTTGGTGGAGTTATTTCCCTAACTATTGTTGTGGAGTTTGTATCGTCTTTTCTCGTAAAAATCATTACTAATCCTCCGAAAAATGTAGTTATTTACTGGACAAAGTAACTCAATTTTAGATTCTTAATTTTAGATAAATTATAGTGTTCCGATTGTGGAGAAAGTTTGTCTTCGTTACATTAATTCTCAAATTTCGCTCACTTCCCAACTTGATTAGAGAGAACATTAAGGAAATTATTAATATTAAACATATTACAATAGCATAAAAAAATCTGGAAAGCAAGACATATTTGCCTTGAAAAACATTAAATTTTTCTGTAAATTTAGTTACAGGATTTGAGTCAGATTGAAAATATCATAATATTAAATTTTAATTAAATATCTAGCTTTTATAGAGTTGAGGTCAAGTATTACTAATACAAAATCCGGTTATAATTCCCTCTAATTAAATATCTATAAATCTTTTGAAATTAAGATACATAGCGATCGCAGAAAATATCTGTAATTCTAAGGATGTCAAGATATACAGATTATGATATCTTTTACATTTTCAGAATAAAAATAGTTTAGTTAGTTATGACAAACCTTCAAGAATTAAGAATTAAGAATTAAGAATTTAGAATTACCTCTCTTTTAAAAGAATGAGGATTGACTAATCATGAAAATTTTTCTTCAGGCAGTAGGCAGTAGGTAGAAGGGAATATTGGTTCAACGATCCCCCGCGCATCCCCCTTAAAAAGGGGGACTTCCAGTTCCCCCCTTTTCAAGGGGGGTTAGGGGGGATCTCCTGACTCCTCTGTTGTTATTTATAACTATTCAACCGGACATCGTAATTAAAAGAGGAGGCTTTCAACCACAATTTTTCGGTAAAATCTGAAAAAAAAATAATGTTGCCTTGACTACATTACTATTTCACTTTGATTAAAGAAAAAAAATCAGTATCTCTCAAGAAAAACTGTGAGAATTGATACGGTAAAAAACACACAGATTTTATAAATTCAGTTAGAATGTTGTGAGAAAAAATTGATGAAAATATTTGCCTGTAGTAACTCGTAAAATTTACATTTTTTTCAGACATATCTACTTATCTACTGAAGGAGAAGACTATGTGGGAGTATCTACCACCATTAAACGATCATTACTTGCCCTATCCAGATACAATACATCCCATCGTTGTCCACTTCGTAATAGCGATGGTATTATTTGCTTTCGTGTGCGATGTTATTGGTTATTTTACTCGTAATTACCGTTTATATGAAGTAAGCTGGTGGAATATGTTTTTCGCCACAATTTCTATTTTTATTGCTATAATATTTGGTCAATTTGAAGCAGGTCTGGCACAACCCTACGAAGCAGTCCAACCAGTCTTAAATTTACATACCTTAATTGGTTGGTCTCTGTCAGGAATAATCGCTGCACTTACTGGTTGGCGGTATGTGATTCGTTCAAATAATACAGAAAAACTACCGATGCCATATCTAGGGTTGGGGTTGGTGCTAGTAAGTATAGTTTTCTTCCAGGTATATCTTGGAGATAAACTGGTTTGGGTATATGGATTACATACAGTGCCAGTAGTGGAAGCGATCGAGGAGGGAATTTTACAATGAACCCAGAATTAATAGATAGTTTGAGTTCTCAGTTAGGGGCAAATGGTCTGCCATACAGCATCCCAATTCATCCTAATTTAGTTCATCTGACTTTAGGTTTGTTTATTATGGGAATTGCCTTTGATATCGTGGGTGTACTTTTCCCTCTACAAAAACCAGTATTGAAACTTTTAGCAATATCCACTACTCGTTCTAATTTTTTTGATGTAGGTTGGTACAATATGCTCGCCTCATCAATAATTACATTTTTTACGGTAGCAGCAGGGTTTTATGAAATCATGCTAGCGAGACCATCCGCAGAGCTAAAAAGTGCCTGGGGATTCGGAGCTATGGATACTATGATCTGGCATGGTGTTGGTGGTGTGTTCCTGTTGGCTTTTATTGTAGGGATGACGATCTGGAGAGGATTTCAACGCTATATCTGGTCTAAGGACAAACTTCAACAAGTGCAGTGGAGCTATTTAGCAGTGGGTTTATTCATCATGTTTCTGATGTACGTTCACGGAACTCTGGGAGCACAGTTAGCTGCTGAGTTTGGAGTACATAATACTGCTGATGCGTTGCTAAAACTAGGCGAAAATCCCAACCAAGTACTTAAGTAGGGTTTGCTGAAAAAGTCTTTTAGTAGGGGTAGGAGACAGGAGACAGGAGACAGGAGACAGGAGGAACGGGGAATTTATAGGAGGTAGGATTCAACAATTAATAATTAACAATTACCTCTCCTTTAAAACGGATAGCATTGATGCTTAAGGAAAATTTTTCTTTTTATCCCCATATGTCAATGCTTTTAGATTTAATCAGCAAACCCTAAGTAATTTAGTAGAATATCTTGATATGAAAATCCGGACTATTTTGACATTGGGAGCGATCGCTCTCGTTTTAACTGCTGTGAGTATATGGGTTGGACGACTATCCTATTCATGGTTACCACCTCAAGCGGCAGCAGAATCTATATTAATTGATGACCTATTTAGTTTTCTCGTCACCCTGGGTACATTCATCTTTCTGGGGGTAACTGGAACTCTAATGTATTCAGTTCTATTCCAACGCGCTGCCAAATATGACTACAGCGACGGCCCTCATATTGAAGGCAACATCACCCTAGAAGTTGTCTGGACAGCAATACCAATTTTTTTAGTATTTTGGATTGCTGCTTATAGCTACAATATTTACCAACAAATGGGAATTCAGGGGCCGATGGAATTAGTACATCTGCATACACCATTAGAAATGGAATCAGCAATTGCAGACCCACTAAAACCTGTAACTGAACCTGTAGAAGAAATCGAAGTCTTTGCCAAACAATGGTCTTGGGTATTTAGCTATCCAGAAAATGGTGTTACTAGCACCGAACTACATTTACCAGCAAATAAGCGAGTACGGGTAGCATTAAATTCAGAAGATGTGCTGCATGGATTTTATATTCCAGCATTCCGACTGAAGCAAGACATTATTCCCAACCATCCAATAAATTTTGAATTTACTCCCATTCGTGTCGGCAAATATAGTCTCACTGACTCCCAATATAGCGGTACATATTTTGCCACAATGCAAGCAGATGTAGTAGTTGAATCTTCTCAAGATTATCAAAGTTGGCTGGCCACAGCAGCAAATACCGAACTGTCTCCCGCAGCAAATCAGGCAACCACTGAATATATTGAAAAATCAAAAGCACCAGTGGAAGCAGGTTGGCCTACTATTAAACCCGCTGCACCTCCTGTTGTTAATTATCATAGTTAAGAAGTCAAAAGTCAAAAGTTAGACTCAAGTGACTAAAAACTTTGATAAGACAATAGTTTCAGGCAATTATTTAACATTTACAGGAGCAAGACTATTTGCAGAGATCGAGAAAAAAATTATTCCATGAAAGAAATAATATCATGTCCGGTAGCATCGGAGCGTGTATAAAATTAAGGTGACAATGAAAGAAAACCTTCTGCCTCCTGCCTCCTGCCTCCTGCCTTCGGACAACCATTGTCTAATTATTCAACCGGACATGATATAAGGTAGGTTGGGTTGACGTTTACGGAAACCAAACATCATATAGATGTTATGTTGCCTGACAGCTATAGCGCTGTGCGCAGGCAACAGGCAACAGGCAACAGGCAACAGGGGGAATGAATTGCTGATAATATAAGACTTTTAGCTATTTGGCCCCTCCTGCAATTTGTAAATATACCAGCGCTCATTGCTATACCTTTAACCCAACTTATACTTAAGCAAGCAAACCTAAAATTATGTACTTGTTTTGTTGGGTTGCGCGACCCTTAACTTGTTTTGTTGGGTTGCGCTCCCCTTAACCCAACCTACTAGCTGATAGCTAGTTAACCCAACCTACAGAAATTTAAATCTAGATACTCAAGGAAAAAAAATTACTCCATGAAAGAAATAACAATTGACGGCATCGGTGATGTCACAGAAAAACCAGAACACGAAAAACCGCCTAACTGGCGACGATACTTCAGCTTTAGCACCGACCACAAAGTTATCGGTATTCAATATCTAGTTACCTCTTTCCTCTTTTTCCTAGTAGGTGGAATATTCGCCATGGTGATTCGCGGCGAACTGATGACACCAGAATCAGACCTCGTAGACCGCACCATTTATAACGGAATGTTCACCATGCACGGCACGATCATGCTGTTTCTGTGGACATTTCCATCTTTAGTTGGTCTGGCAAACTATCTCGTACCCATAATGATCGGGGCGCGAGATATGGCATTTCCTCGTCTGAATGCTGCTGCATTTTGGATGGTGCCAGTAGTTGGTGTCCTGATGATCGCCAGTTTCTTTGTTCCTGGCGGGCCCGCACAGTCAGGTTGGTGGTCATATCCTCCCGTGAGTTTACAAAATCCCACGGGTAATTTAATCAACGGTCAGGTACTATGGATTCTTGCCGTTGCCATTTCTGGTGTTTCCTCCATTATGGGTGCGGTCAATTTTGTCACAACTATTGTGAGAATGCGAGCGCCTGGCATGACATTTTTCCGGATGCCAGCTTTTGTTTGGACAGTATTTGCTGCTCAGATTATTCAATTGTTCGGACTGCCAGCACTGACAGCAGGTGCAGTGATGTTACTATTTGATATCACAATGGGAACTGGATTTTTTAATCCTGCCAATGGAGGAAACCCGGTTCTCTTCCAGCACTTTTTCTGGTTTTATTCTCACCCAGCAGTTTATGTAATTATTCTGCCCGTTTTTGGCATTTTTTCCGAAATATTCCCAGTCTACAGTCGCAAACCACTATTCGGGTACAAAGTGGTAGTAATTTCATCAATGCTCATTGCCGGGGTAAGTGGTTTAGTTTGGGTACACCATATGTATGCGAGTGGTACTCCTCCCTGGATGCGGATGATTTTTATGCTTTCAACTATGTGTGTTTCTGTACCTACTGGTATTAAAGTCTTTGCCTGGGTGGCGACCATTTGGGGTGGAAAAATTAGACTGAACACTCCCATGCTATTTGCCTTGGGTGGGTTGATCATGTTTGTGTTTGCTGGTATTACTGGCATTATGCTCTCGGCAGTTCCCGTAGATATTCACGTTAACAATACCTATTTTGTTGTCGGTCACTTCCACTATGTTCTCTATGGTACTGTGACTATGGGAATGTATGCAGCCATTTACCATTGGTTCCCTAAAATGACTGGGAAAATGTATTACGAAGGTTTAGGACAGTTGCATTTTTGGCTGTCATTCATCGGTACTAACCTCAATTTTTTACCTATGCACCCATTAGGTTTACAGGGAATGTTGCGCCGAGTTTCTTCTTATGCACCTGAGTATGAGTTTTGGAATTTGGTTGCAAGTCTGGGAGCATTTTTATTAGGAATGTCTACTTTACCGTTCATTTTAAATATTGTCAGTTCCTGGATACAAGGAAAGGAAGCACCTGCTAACCCTTGGCGAGCGATCGGTTTAGAATGGATGATTTCTTCTCCACCAGATGTGGAGAATTTTGAAGAAATTCCGATAGTTATTGCGGAACCTTATGGTTATGGTAAGTCGGAACCTTTGACTTCTAACGACCCCAACGGACATCACGCAGAAGCTCCTGAACCTGTTAATTAGGTGTTCAAGAATTTAGAATTTAGAATTTAGAATTTAGAATTACCTCTTCTTATAAATTAAGAGAATTGGATCAAAGGATTTTTTTCTTTTTTATCCATGAATGGAGAGGCTTTATACCTGAATTTTTCGGTAAGTGGGGGCAGGCATCCTGCCTGTCCCGAAAATATCAGGAACGGGAAAATATCAGGAACGGGCAAGATGCCCATTCCACTTCCACTTCCACAAAACTATGAAAATCATCCCGCATTTATGCAACGCCGAGTATAGCGAGGATAAAACCAGTAAATTAAAGGAGAATTAAAACATGGATAGTTCGATCGCATCAGAACAACTACAGGAACCTTTGCATTCAGGAGTTGCCGAACATACTCACGATGAAGAAGGCAATAGTATGTTCGGGTTTATCGTTTTCCTACTTTCGGAAAGCATAATTTTCTTGAGTTTCTTTGTCGGATACATCGTCTACAAAACAACTGCTACCGACTGGTTGCCAGAAGGTATTTCTGGTTTGGAAGTTAGAGAACCTGCTATTAATACAGTAGTTTTGGTTTCGAGTAGTTTCGTTATCTATTTTGCCGAAAAAGCTTTAGAAAAGGATAACTTGACTTGGTTTCGCATATTTCTGTTTGCTACAATGGCAATGGGAACTTACTTTGTAGTAGGTCAAGGAATTGAATGGAATAGTCTAGAATTTGGTTTCACAACGGGAGTATTCGGTGGAACTTTCTATCTGTTGACAGGTTTTCACGGTCTGCACGTTATGACTGGTATTTTGTTGCAGGGTATCATGTTGGGTCGCTCTTTCATTCCTGGTAACTATGAGAACGGTCACTTTGGCATTAATGCTACTTCTTTATTCTGGCATTTCGTTGACGTAATTTGGATTATTTTATTTGGCCTTATCTATATTTGGCAGTGAAATATAGCGCTGTGCGCAGGCAACAGGCAACAGGCAACAGGCAACAGGCAATAGAAGGAATAAAAAGCTGATAGTATCACACTTTGACACATTTTTTATGCCAGAAAATGTCTAAGTAGCACTATCAAATCTTACTTTTGACTTTTGACTTTTGAATTTTGACTTCTTAAAAAGGAAGAATAAAATGATTATTGACGACCAACATTATGATGTGATTATTGTCGGCACAGGTGCGGGAGGAGGAACTTTAGCCTCTAAACTTGCTAGTACCGGAAAAAAAATACTCATCTTAGAAAGGGGTGATTTTATGCCCCTAGAAATTCAAAATAGAGCTAACGTTGATATCTTCAAAAAAGAACTTTATCGTGCCCCCGAAAATTGGTATGACAACGCAGGGGAACCCTTTTCTCCTCAGACAAATTATGCCGTAGGTGGCAATACCAAAATCTATGGCGCTGCTCTCATTAGGATGCGAGAAAAAGACTTTGAAACAGTAACACATCAAGAAGGAATTTCTCCAGAATGGTGCCTCAAATACAAAGACTTTGAACCATATTACACTGAAGCAGAAAAACTTTATAAAGTTCACGGTCAAGTTAGCAAAGACCCAACGGAACCTACCCACAGTGCAGAATATCCTTATCCTGCAGTTGACCACGATCCAGAAATTAAAAAAGTTGTCGATGCGATCGCCGGGCAAGGTTTACATCCAGAAACTTTACCATTAACTCTCACCCGCGAAGAGGAAGACCCCACTGGAGACTCGGAAGTATTCGGTATTGCACCACTGCTGGACTCTCCTAACATTACTATTAAAGCTAATGCAAAAGTAGTCTGTTTACTCACCAACTCCTCTGGCAACACAGTTAAAGCAGTAGAAGTAGAAATTGGCAAACAATCATTTCTATTTTTTGGAGATATTGTCGTACTTGCTTGTGGAGCGGTAAATTCAGCAGCATTACTATTACGTTCTGCGAACGAAAAACATCCCGATGGTTTAGCAAACAGTTCCGGACAAGTGGGACGCAACCTGATGAAACATCTGATGACTGCCGTAGTGCAACCTAGTCCCAAACCTAACTCTGGGAACTTTCTCAGAAGTGTGAGTGTGAATGATTTTTATTGGGGGGATGAAAATTTTGCCTATCCCATGGGCCACATTGAAAATACAGGTGGTTTGCTGCAAGATATTACTTTTGCTGAGTCTCCACCAATTTTATCTGTGTTAGCAAAAGCAATGCCAGGGTTTGGGTTAAAGCAGTTAGCATTGCGTTCCATTGGTTGGTGGTTGCATTCGGAAATAGTACCAGACCCCAAGAACCGAGTAGAAGTCAAAGGGGATAAGTTGTTTTTCCATTACACTCCCAATAACTGGGAAGCACACGATCGCTTAGTACATCGTTGGATGGATGTATTGAAGTTGGTAGACAAAGAGGTGGGAAATTCTGTGTTGAAGCGGGGAAATGTTTATCCCCGTGGGGAAGTTCCCATTGAGGTTGTAGCAAACCAATGTGGTACTTGTCGGTTTGGGGAAGACCCGAAAACATCGGTTCTGGATATTAACTGTCGTACCCATGATGTGGATAATTTATATGTTGTGGATAGCAGTTTTTTCCCATCAAGTTCGGCAGTGACTCCTGCTTTGACAATTATTGCTAATGCTCTGCGAGTAGGGGAACATTTGAAGGAAAGATTGCAGTAATATAGCACTACGCGCAAGGCAACAGGCAACAGCGGTGCGACCCCGCATCAGGTATAGCGTTTCTCAAATTTGTGAGATAGTTTTAGATCCCCCCTAACCCCAGATCCCCCCTTACTAAGGGAGGGGGGAACCGCTTAAAAAGGGGGGAAGTGCTTAAAAGTCCCCCTTTTTAAGGGGGATTTAGGA
>NZ_JAAHHG010000379.1 GCF_010692555.1 Okeania sp. SIO3B5
TGGAAAAATCAAAACTGGAAGAAATTTCAGAAAAACCTTTTCCGCCTACAAAAGAGAGTCTATAAAGCCATGCAGGATGGAGACCTCCGCAAGGTCAGAAATCTTCAACGCTTGGTGCTGAAGTCCCTTGCCGCAAGGATGCTTGCTGTAAGACAAGTCTCTCAGCTTAATTCTGGGAGTGCGACCTGAAAGGTCAGTTAAACTGAGGCTCCTCAGCCTCTCTGGGATTTCTACCCCAGACCCTCATAGAGGAACCCGTAAAACGGTACGTCATGACTAAGTAGGTAACGAAACGGTCAGAGTGCAGACGCTAAAAGTAGCCATAGCTGTTAGGAGTAAAACAGTGAGGAGCAAGAGGGAAAGTTTTGGAAGGATGAACACAGTCCAAGGTGTTGATTAAATCACGTCACTTAAGAACAAGCCAAAAACTCCTGATAGGCTTGAACCAAAAGGTAAGTAGGTAGGTTGTTGAAGTTCCCGGTTTCAACAAAGTAGAAACAAAATTCCTATCGTGAAATAGACACCCATCCTAACCAGAACATAAACTTTAACTGATACGACAGGGTAAGCCCTACAGAGTCCAATAGAGTTGGTCGAATCTCTAAGGTAAGCGGTCGAGTAATCAAAGCCGAACTCTCTGGAGGGTAAAGGATGAGTGAAAAAGCGAAAGTCCATCCGTAATAGATGGGATAAGGGTTAAAAAATTTGCCCTTGACCGAAAGGAATAGCAGAATTCACTAGGGTCATATACGAAATAAAATCTTCTCGAAAGGAATGAATCCTTATGAAAAGTTGGATACATCACCCAGATGTAAATGGACATAGGAAACAGCTTTCAAACTGGAACCAAATCAATTGGAAGAAAGCCAGAAAGATTGTTAATAACCTCAGAAAGAGAATATTTCGTGCCAGAAAACTTGGTCAATGGAAGCAATTAAGACGGTTGCAGAAATTGTTATTGAAATCCTACGCCAACCTATTACTAGCAATCAGACAAATTACCACTACCAACACAGGTAAAAAGACACCAGGCATCGATAAGGAGGTAATAGATACGCCTGAGAAAAGGGTAAAACTGGCCGTAAATTGGAATCATATAACCTCACCAACTAAAAGAGTATACATTCCAAAATCCAACGGAAAGAAACGTCCTCTTGGTATTCCCACCATTAGGGATAGAGTCATGCAAGTAATAGTCAAAAATAGTCTAGAACCCGAATGGGAAGCCCAATTCGAGTCAAATTTCTATGGCTTCAGAATTGGAAGAAGTTGTCACGATGCCATAGCACAATGCTTCAACAAGTTGGTCAACAACCCAAGAGGAGCAAGACACACTTGGGTACTAGACGCCGATATATCAGGATTCTTTGATAACATTGCCCATGAATCCATTCTGACATTGATAGGGACACATCCCTCCAGGGAGACTATCAAAGGATGGTTAAAAGCTGGATACGTCTATCAGGGAACAAAAACCCCTACCGACAGAGGAACACCTCAAGGTGGAGCAATTAGCCCATTACTAGCAAATATAGGGTTCCACGGGATCGAAAACCTAATAGACTCCGTTAAACTTCCAAAAGATAAATGGGGTAATAGACCAAAGCGGCGGCTTCATCAGGTACGCTGATGACTTTATCGTTACAGCTAGAGACAAAGAAACCCTTGAACAAATCCTCATCCAGATTAAACAATGGTTGTCAACAAGAGGACTAGAAATCAGTGAGGAGAAAACTCGGATAGTTCATATCAAAGACGGATTCAACTTTCTAGGGTTTAATCTACGCCAATACAACGGCAAGTTATTAATCAAACCACAGAAGGAGAAAGTGTTAAAATTTTGCAAAGAAATAGGTAACACAATCTCCCAATGCGCCACCTGGACGCAAAAGAGTCTGCTCACTAAACTGAATCCAATTCTCCGAGGTTTTGCTAACTACTACAAAGGGGTGGTCAGCAAGAAAACCTTTAGTTACATTAATCATCGTGTAAATAAATACCTTTGGCGTTGGGCAAAGCGTAGGCATCCCAACAAAGGAAAAAGATGGGTGAAAAATCGATACTTCCATCCGGTACAAGGAAATGAATGGACTTTTATGTGTAGAGGAGATGACAGCCGGGGACGGAACAAAATCTACACCCTGTACAATGTAAGTCAAACTCCGATTACAAGACACATAAAAGTTACAGGAAATTATTCTCCAGACAATCCAGAACTCAAAACATACTGGGAAAAACGCATAGGAAAACAAGGTAAAAACTACTGGGCTAAAGGTTCTAAATACGAACAAATTGCCAAAACCCAAAACTATCGATGTCCTATATGTGGAGACTACCTCTTTAATGGGGAAGAAATCGAAACCCACCACATAATACCTGTTGCAGAAGGTGGACTAAACGACCAAGAAAACCTAATGCACCTGCACAAAATGTGCCACAAACAGGTACACCATAAAACCAAGAAAAAGGCTTGAAGTATGGCTTGAGCCGTATGATTGGAGACAGTCATGTACGGTTCTTAGGGGGGTGCGGACTGGTAACAGTCCAATCCTACCCGACAAAAGACCTGTGGGGTTGATGGACAAAAATCCTTAAACTTTCAACAACGGCTTAACTTGGCACAAAAGCTAAAAGAAGCAAACCGATGGGAACACAAAGGATTAAGGGAAGTTAAAATCCCTAAGAAAAACGGGAAGATGAGAACACTAAAAATCCCCACCATCGCAGATAGGGCTTGGCAGTGTCTTGTCAAATACGCCTTAGAACCTGCACATGAGGTAACATTCCACGCCCGGAGTTACGGTTTTAGGCCCGGCAGAAGTACACAAGACGCACAAAAATACGTCTTTAACAATCTATACAGCCGAGCTAATGGCAAAAACAAAAGGGTAATCGAATTAGACATTGAAAAATGTTTCGACAGAATTAGCCACAGCGCGATGATGTCCAAAGTCATCGCCCCCCAACAAATCAAAACGGGACTGTGGAAATGCTTAAGGGCAGGAGTGTCACCAGAGTTCCCAGAACAAGGAACACCCCAAGGCGGTGTCGTATCGCCATTACTGGCCAATATAGCATTAAACGGCATAGAGGAGATACATCCATCCGTAAGATACGCAGACGACATGGTATTTTTCCTCAAACCTAAAGACGATGCTGAGAGAATTTTAGAAAATGTACAGCAATTCCTAGCTGAACGAGGGATGAATATATCAGCAGAGAAGACAAAGATTACGCGGACAACGGCAGGCTTTGACTTCTTGGGATGGCACTTTAAAGTGCAGAAAAACGGGAAATTTCGATGTACTCCCTCAGAGGAAAACTACGAAAAATTCCGCAAGAAGGTAAAAGCTATAGTCAACAATTCTGCATTAGCCACCACTGCCAAAGCGAAGAAGCTAGCATCAATAGTACGGGGTTGGAGAAGTTACCATCGTTATTGCAAGATGGACGGGTCAAGGTTTAGCCTGTGGTACTTGAGCCACGATGCCTTCAAACGGTTTAAATCGGACAAGAACAAAGGCCAAAATGAAGCCAAAATACTCGTCAATCAAGCATTTCCGGCAGTTCCTTACTCCGAGAACAAATTCGTCATTGTAAAAGCGGAAAAATCCCCATACGACGGAGACCTTCTCTACTGGAGCAAAAGAAACTCCAACCTTTACGACGGGCACACAGCCAAAGCGCTAAAACGGCAAGGCTACAAATGTGGGCACTGCGGACACTACCTAGACGGAAACGAAAAGGTACACCTGCACCATATCGACGGCAACCACGACAACTGGAAACCTAAGAATCTTTTAGCAGTACACGAGTCATGCCATGATTATATCCACATGGGCATGCATGTCAAAAGCCTAAGATTATCTAGGAGCGTAGTGCGGGGAAACCTGCACGCTACGTTCTGAAGGAGAGGGGCGAGGAGGTAACTCCTCCCTCGACTCTAACAATCCTGATGGCTCTCCTGCAATGCCCACAAAAGCATCGCGGGCACGTCGTTGGGTCAAGGAAGGAAAAGCTACTGGCCATTGGAATGATGCGGGTTTGTATTATGTTCGATTAGTAGCTGAACCATCGGGTTGTGAAACTCAGAAAATAGCAGTTGGTTGCGACCCTGGTAAAAACTACACAGGGATTGCAGTTCAATCTGCTAAATTCACATTTTACACTGCCCATCTAGTTTTACCTTTTGAGCGCGTTAAAGAACGACTTGGTTCTGCTTTCCTTAAACAAGGAAAAGTCGTTAAAAATGTTAAAGGTAGAGCATTACAGCGTCGGTTGCGACGGGGCAGAAGGATTAACAGAAAAGTACCTTTTAACCAGCGTCCCCATCGGCAAAAACGATTCAATAATCGTTGCAAAAAAGGTAAATTAGCCCCATCTATTCGAGCATCTAGGGAAATGGAAATCAGGATCATTACTGAACTTTCTAAGGTCTTTCCTATCACTACCATCGTTTACGAACTGATTAAAGCCGATGTAGATTTAACTAGCGGTCGTAAAGGAGCACGTTCAGGCAAAGGATTTTCTCCAGTTATGGTTGGGCAAAACTGGTGCGTTGAACAACTCAAATCTATTGCAGATGTCAAAACCATTTATGGTTGGCAGAAAAATAAAAATGGAACCAGTCAAATCCGTAAATATTTAGGATTGAAGAAAATCAAAAATCAAAGAGCTGCTGTGCCTGAATCTCATGCAGTAGATGGTATTGCTTTGGCTGCTAGTGAATTTATTCGTTATGGAGTAATTCCTAGGAAAAACTGTGATACTTGGGGATGGATTGGTTCTGTAAACATTACTTCTAGCATTTTTCGAGTAATAACTAGACCCGCTTATTTTCGTCGTGCATTACCCGATCGATAACGCAGGAAAAGGTGGCATTCGCAAACGGAAAGGAGGAACAATCACCCCTTTTAATGTTCGTTATGGCGATAAAGTTATAGCTGAAAAATCAGGAAAAATCTGTATCGGATGGGCTGGAGGTTTTACTGATGCTAAGGCCAAAAATATCAGTCTTTACGACCACAATTGGAAACGACTTGGGCAATTTTCTCCTAAAAAAGTTAAACTAATTCGCCGCTCAAACAAACTCTGCGTTGTTTGATAAATCACGGCGGTTAAAATCGTCGTTCATCTTTCCTCCACGCACTAAAGTGACGTGGATTCCAGACTCTCAAATACTTTCCTTGAAAAGCAAACAGTAGATAGTTGAAAAAGCATACAAATTTAGGTTTTACCCTACTCCGGAACAGGAAAATCTGTTTGATTCGGCAAGGGGTCTCCCGTTGCGCTAGCAAAACAAGAAACTTCTTTACTTGAGAAGCTCCCGTTAAATCAAAGATGATAACGGGAGAGTTATATCATGTCCGGTTGAATAGTTATAATTAAAGCTTGTAGTAGGGCTTCAACCCGAACTTTAGATAGATAGGGCTAAAGCCCTACTACAAACAAAAACTTTTTTATCACGCTATTATCCGGACATGATATTAGTCAACCTATTTGAACGGCTGGTTGAATCACGAAATGGGGGTTTCAACCCGTATTTTTAACAAGGAAAATCATTTAATGAAAAATAGTATTTCAATTCTTGTAGTGGATGATGAACCTGAAAATTTTGATGTTATCGAAGGCTTATTCCTAAATCAAGACTACGAGTTAAGTTATGCACCAAATGGTCAAGATGCTCTTGAGTCTCTGGGCACTTTTTTTCACCCCGATATAATTTTGCTAGATGTGATGATGCCCGGCATAGATGGTATAGAAGTCTGTCGCCAGATTAGAGCAATGCCAGAATGGCAGGCTGTGCCGATAATTATGATTACTGCTTTAACTTCTAAAGAAGACTTGGCTCGCTGCCTAGCTGCTGGTGCTGATGACTTTATCAGTAAACCTGTTAATAGTCTTGAACTGCGTGCTAGGGTTCATTCTATGGTACGGATCAAACAACAATACGACAAGATTCAAAACTGGTCTAAACTACAACAAAGTACTATCCAATTGCTAGAAAGTAGTTTGACTGAGTTGCGCGGAAATCTTGCTAGCAGTTTATCCCATGAGTTGAACACTCCTTTAAATGGTGTTTTGTCCAGTTTTCTTTTGCTCGATGATTATCTTGATGAAATGGATACTGAAGAGATTCAAGAGATTATCAATATTGGCACAACATCGGCAAAACGCTTGGAAAAAGTGACCCAAAGATTCCTAACTTATCTTTACTTAGAGTTAGAAACTCACAAATCCCCAGATGATCGGACTTCAGATATGGATCTTCAGGGGGCTAAAACAGAAACATCCTTTATTTCAGATATTGCAACTGCCAAAGCTAAAACTTTTGATCGTTTCAATGATCTGACTCTGGAAATTCAAGCTGCTACAATTAGGTTTACTTCTCAACATCTTCAGTGGTTAATTGATGAGTTGTTAGACAATGCTTTTAAGTTTTCTGAGCCTCAAACTCCTGTAAAAATCTGTGGTCAAGTTGTAGATGAGGTATTTCAACTCAATATTAGTGACTGTGGACGGGGAATGACTCAAGACCAAATTGATAAAATAGGGGCATTCATGCAATTTGAACGTTATAACTATGAACAGCAAGGTGTTGGTTTGGGATTGAAGATTGCTCAGAAGATCGTTGATTTGTATGGGGGGAAAGTCTTGATTTTCAGTACCTACCAACAAGAAACTACTGTTCAGATTGAGTTGCCCGGGGCTCGCAGGGTGACAAGCTAGTTGAAAGCTATATATAGCTTTTTCTATATATAGAAAGGGGTTCGCCCAGGGCGAACGCATCTTATTTTGAAATTATGACAGGGTAATTAATATCATGTCCGGTTGAATAATTAGACTTTGGTGGAAGGAAGGCAGGAGGCAGGAGGCAGGAGGCAGAAGGTTTTCTTTCATTGTCACCTCAATTTTATACACGCTCCGATGCTACCGGACATGATATAACAGCTTGACATAATCTATGACTATCTATTTTGTATTTTATGCTACTAGGATTCAAAACTGAGTTATATCATGTCCGGTTGAATAATTAGACTTTGGTGGAAGGAAGGCAGGAGGCAGGAGGCAGGAGGCAGAAGGTTTTCTCAAGAGTGTCACCTTAATTTTATACACGCTCCGATGCTACCGGACATGATATTACACCCAAATAATCGGCAAAAAACGTTACTGGCTAATGCGTAAGTCCTAAGAATATTTTTTTTGTTATAGCGCTACCCATTAAGGTTAGGACATTTCTAAACCCTGTTACGGAGTCCGGAGGAAAAACCCTTTAACAGCTTACTACTTCCTATTCCCTATTCCCTAGTGCGTAGCGCTATAAATCCGAATTTAACCTAAAATTATTAATGATTTACGGGCATCGCAGTAATATAATGATAAAATTTATTTTTTAGCTAAATTTGTAATTTAGATAATTATGCGAACCTATTATTGCGGCCAACTAAATAGTAATAATATTGAAGAAACTGTAAACCTCTGTGGATGGGTAGACCGTCGTCGGGATCATGGGGGCGTAATTTTTTTAGACTTGCGCGATCGCACGGGTATTGTCCAAATTGTGAGTGACCCAGAGCGGACTCCTGACTCATATCAAATAGCTGGAGATATTCGCAATGAATATGTCGTGCAAATTACAGGTCGAGTCAGTCGTCGTCCTGAAGAGTCTCTAAATTCCAAACTTCCTACTGGCGAAGTTGAAATTTATGCCGATGACATTAAACTGTTGAATGGTTTAGGGAAACAATTACCATTTCAAGTTTCCACTGCTGAAACAGAATCTGTCCGTGAAGAATTGCGACTCAAATATCGCTACTTAGATTTGAGAAGGGAACGGATGACTAAAAACCTGCAACTACGCCATGAAGTTATCAAAGCTATCCGCCGTTTCCTGGAAGACCAAGAAAATTTCATAGAAATCGAAACCCCAATTCTCACTCGCTCTACTCCAGAGGGAGCGCGGGATTATCTTGTTCCTAGTCGGGTTCATGCAGGAGAATGGTTTGCCCTACCCCAGTCTCCCCAATTATTCAAACAAATGTTGATGGTTTCCGGTTTTGACCGTTATTATCAAATCGCCCGTTGTTTCCGAGATGAAGATTTGCGAGCGGATAGACAGCCAGAGTTTACTCAGTTAGATATGGAAATGAGTTTCATGTCTCAGGAGGAAATTATTCAATTAAATGAGAAGTTGGTGGGATATATTTTTGAGAAAGTCAAAGGTGTAGATTTACCTTTACCATTTCCTCGCTTGACTTATGCAGAAGCAATGGATCGTTACGGCAGTGATAAACCAGATATTCGGTTTGGCTTAGAGTTGGTAAATGTCTCCGACTTAGTGAAAGATTCTGGTTTCAAAGTATTTTCTGGAGCAGTTGCTGCTGGTGGGATAGTGAAAGTTTTGCCTATTCCTGGAGGTAATGATGCCATATCCAATGTTAGAATTAAACCGGGTGGCGATTTGTTTAAAGAAGCAAGTGAAGCAGGTGCCAAAGGTTTAGCTTTTATTCGTGTCAAAGAGAAAGGCAAAATAGATACTATTGGAGCTATCAAAGACAACCTCACCGACGAACAAAAACAGGAGTTGTTAGAACGCACGGGTGCAAAACCTGGTCATTTGCTATTATTTGGTGCTGGTGATGTGAATACTGTCAACAAAACTTTAGACCGTTTGCGCTTAGTAGTGGGTGAAGAGTTGGGATTAATTGACCGCGATAAAATTAGTTTATTGTGGGTAACAGATTTTCCTATGTTTGAATGGAATGAGGATGAAAAACGTTTGGAAGCTTTGCACCACCCATTTACTGCACCTCACCCAGATGATATTAATGACTTGAAAACTGCACGAGCCCAGGCTTATGATTTGGTATTTAATGGTTATGAAATCGGCGGTGGTAGTCTGCGGATATATCAACGAAATGTACAGGAAAAAGTGTTTGAGGCTATTGGTTTATCTGATGAAGAAGCTGATAGTAAGTTCGGTTTTTTGTTGGAAGCTTTTGAATATGGCACGCCCCCCCATGGTGGTATTGCTTATGGGCTAGACCGATTGGTGATGTTGTTAGCTGGTGAAGAGTCAATTCGAGATGTAATTGCATTTCCGAAGACTCAACAGGCTAAATGTTTGTTGACAAATGCACCGTCTGAAGTTGATCAAAAGCAATTGAAGGAGTTGCACGTTAGTTCAATTTCTAAACCGAAGTCTTAGATTTTTTTGGGGAAATAAATTTCCAGTGCGAGCATCTTGCTCGCCTGTAAACCAATCTTGCTCACCTGTGAACCAAATCATTAATTTTCGTAGCGCCACCATCTTGCTAGCGATCGCTCTGTAAAGTTTACATGATTAGTAGACCACAAAGTAGGGACGTTGCATGCAACGTCTCTACAGGGTTATCATTTTTTTATGTGGTTCATTGACCTGAAAACTGCTGTAACTTAGTTTTTTATTGTTAGGAAACAGTTCATCAATGGATAATGAAAACTATCTCTAATTATCAATTATCAATTATCCATATCTTGATATCCTTAAAAAAAACAGGTTTTTCAACCAAACTTAAATCAACTAAAGTTGAAAGTTGCAAGGCGAAATTTTACACATTTGTTAGATACAGAAGATATAGATAATTTTCCTTGTGAAGACCTGCACACCATTGACCAACTTTGGGTAAAATATAGTGATGGAAAGTTTGGCTTTTCTGTACAGATGGAGATTTATCAGATTTTGGGTAATCTAAGATTCATAGATGAACGGATAGATCGAAATTCTATCATAAGTGACTCTAGAAGCGACTTTGACTCGATGTGGGAGGATATAAGAAGGCTTAAGTTATGGCATAGCATACGAGGCAAGCTCAAGATACAACTCCCTCTACCTCCCAACAAACTAGGA
>NZ_JAAHHG010000038.1 GCF_010692555.1 Okeania sp. SIO3B5
TTATAAAAAAACTTTATCCCTTTGAACTCTTTCTTCCCTTCTGCCTTCCCCTCCTGGGAGGGGTTAGGGGTGGGTTGCCTTCTGCCTTCCTTCCTCCAAAGTGTAAGTATTCAACCGAACATGATATGAGATCCCCCCCCGCCCCCCTTGAAAAGGGGGGAGCTTTCAAAGTCCCCCTTTTTAAGGGGGATTTAGGGGGATCGTAAATGTAGTTCATCTTTATGAGAAATGCTATATCTACTATTAAGTTTTATAGCACTACAAGAATTGGGCACGGACATTTTTCAATCCTAAAACCCTTTTACAGTTCCCTGTTCCCTATTCCCTGTTCCCTGTTCCCTATTCCCTAGCGCGTAGCGCTATAAATTTTATTCTTTGAGCAATTCTCAAACATTTATAAAAAGTAGTAATCAAAAATACTTCAGCAAAAATCTTAAATATTTCCTCAATACTCCTGAGCCATTCCCTTTGCATTTCTTGAGTTTCAGTTAACAAGTTTGATATTTCTTGACCTTGGGTGAAAAAATCAAGTGCAATGGAACAACAAGCTAAAATCAAAGCAATTTTAAAATAACTAAAAGCCTCTCGATACTGATAAAACTCCTGACGAAAATAATAAATTACCAACAAACCAATAATCCCGTAAATCACAATAATTAAATCGTCAATACTATCAGTCAAAGCAGTTTCCTGAATTTGAAATATCCAATGAATAAATTTATCTAACCTCTCATGGATTTGAATTAGTTCATCCAAAGCGCAGAACACAAAACCAAAAGTCAAAAACTGCCAAAGTCTTTGATAATTCTTTCCAGGCTGAGATACCTCTTTTCTCCCAATTCTTAAACGATAAATTTTCCAGTTAATTCCAGCAATGATTAATAATTGAACACCCGATAACCAATTAATCAAAGAACCCTCATCAAAATATCGATATGGTCCTTTATCCAATAGTATTGCTCGGAAAATAACAGCAGCGATCGCCACAAAATCCACAAATAATGCGATCCATAATATCTTTTTAGTAGAAAATCCTGACATCAAAATTATTATTCAGCTTGTATTGTATGAGTAAGTGTTCTATAGAACCCATTTGAGATCTATATAATTATGGTAGTCAAGTCTTTTCGCGCATCAATTTTGAGGAAAAATCATCTGAAGGAGTGTTGATTTTTTTGTATTATCTCTCCCCACATCTTCCCTCTTACCTCTTCCCTCTTCCCTCTTCCCTTTTCCCTCTTAACTCCTGTATCCTGTCTCCTGTCTCCTGACTCCTAGCTAAAAAAACTTGATATTTATCAAGATACCAAATGGATTCTATATCACAAACAAGCCTTGAATAACCGTTTATAAGTTTAACTTATGTTAAGCTTTAGATATAAAAATTCATATTTTTTTCAATATTTGTTTACAAACGTTTACAAAGTTTAGTAACATGGAAAAAAACAAAGGTAAGTATTTGTTCTCACTGTTATGGCAACTCAATTTCCCTGGCTGACCACCATAATCCTATTGCCACTTCTGGCAGCCCTACTCATTCCCGTCATCCCTGATAAGAACGGAAAAACCATGAGATGGTATGCCCTTGGTGTAGGAATTACTGATTTTGCACTGATGTGCTACGCCTTCTGGAATAACTACAATGCCAGCGACTCAGCTTTTCAACTCGTAGAAAAATATGACTGGCTCCCTCAGATAGGTCTAAGTTGGGCAGTATCAGTAGACGGTTTATCTATGCCACTGGTACTACTAGCTGGCCTAGTGACAACACTCTCAATATTTTCGGCGTGGCAAGTAGACTACAAACCACGTCTTTTTTATTTTCTAATGCTGGTGCTGTACTCCGCTCAGATAGGAGTATTCGTAGCCCAAGACCTAATGCTACTGTTCATTATGTGGGAATTAGAGCTAGTTCCTGTCTATCTGCTAATTTCCATCTGGGGTGGCCAAAAACGTCGTTATGCTGCAACAAAATTCTTACTCTACACAGCAGCAGCTTCTATATTTATTCTGGTGGCAGCCTTGGGAATGGCCTTATACGGTGGCGGCAATATTACCTTCGATATGGTGGAACTAGGTTTGAGAGATTATCCACTAACCCTAGAGCTTCTACTTTACGCAGGATTATTAATCGCTTTTGGAGTGAAGCTTGCTATTTTCCCTCTACATACATGGCTACCTGATGCTCACGGCGAAGCTTCTTCACCTGTATCAATGGTTCTGGCAGGTGTATTGCTCAAAATGGGTGGATATGGATTAATTCGCCTCAACTTAGAAATGCTCTCTGATGCTCATGTTTACTTTGCTCCGGTACTAGCAATTCTCGGTGTCGTTAATATTGTTTATGGCGGGTTGAACTCTTTCGGCCAGTCTAATATGAAGCGCCGTTTGGCTTATTCATCTGTTGCTCACATGGGGTTTGTTTTGTTAGGTATTGCTTCCTTCACTGACTTGGGTGTGAGCGGTGCTTTACTACAGATGATTTCCCACGGTTTAATTGCTGCGGTATTATTCTTCCTCGCGGGTATAACTTACGATCGCCTCCACACTCTGAAGTTGGACGAAATGGGTGGTCTTGGTCAAGTTATGCCAAAAGTATTTGCTCTATTTACTATTAGTGCCATGGCATCTTTAGCACTTCCTGGAATGAGTGGGTTTGCTAGCGAGCTAATGGTATTTGTTGGAGTAACTAGCAGCGATGTTTATAGTTCGACTTTCCGGACTGTAACAGTTTTCCTCGCAGCAGTTGGTTTGATTTTGACACCTATTTATCTGCTTTCGATGTTGCGTCAGATGTTCTATAGCACTGGTAAAGCACCTGCTTGTATCCTCAAAGATACTCCTTATGAAAATGAAGTTTTAGATGAAGCAGTTTGTTACGGTACTAATTGTGTGTTACCTGCTAATGCTGTCTATACTGATGCAAGGCCACGAGAAGTAGCGATCGCTGCTTGTTTCTTGGTTTTGATTATTGGTATTGGTTTATATCCTAAAATGGCAACTCGGATGTACGATGCGAAAACAGTAGCAGTAAATAGTCAGGTTCGTCAATCATACACTTTTGCTAAAGCTAATCCTCAACTCTTTGCAAAAGGACCATTATTCCCCAAGATGCCTGAGTCTGAAGTATTGTCAATTTCCGGTGTCTTCAAATAATATAGCGATCGGTAATTAGCTTTTAGCTTGGCTTTAAAATATTAATTTTAGTTGCTTTACGGTAGGGATGTTGTATACAATATCCCTACTATTTTTTTGTCAAAATTTTTTGCAAAATGATTTATGACGCGAGCAAGATGCTCGCACTAATTGTCAAACACCTACCAGGACTTTGCTATAGCAGTCGAACCAAAGCTTAGGACAGATCAAAAGCTTAAAACTCAGACAATACAAGATTCTTCCTTCTTACTTCTTACCGAATAATTAATATTAGGGTTTGCGTATGGAAAGTCTTTTTGCTGGAGTAGGAGACAGGAGGAACGGAGAATTATAGAGGAGGTAGTCGGAAAAATTGTCAGAGTGATTTTTCTGCCATAAATGTAGAAAAGTTTTTGAGAAATGGTATTATACCATGTTCGGTTGAATACTTACACTTTGGAGGTCCGAAGGCAGAAGGCAACCCACCCCTAACCCCTCCCAGGAGGGGAAGGCAGAAGGGAAGAAAGGGTTAAAAGGGATAAAGTTTTTTTATAACTGATTATCCGAACATGATATTAGGGAGAGGTAATTATCCATTATCAATTAATGAATTCCTCCTTCTTCCTTCTGCTATAAAAGGCCGTTTGCTCCTACAATTCATGGATTCATAAATTGATGTATAGTACTATTTTTGAGAAATGGTAAAATTTTGGTAAAAGCATTGAAAAAAATAAAATGAGTAAAAAAAAATAAAAAAAATAAAGTAACTACAAGAAAATGCCCAAACTGCAAAAATAAATTTAAACTGCCTTCCCTATCTTTTCCTTTCATGTTGCCACCAACAGATAAAGATTATGAGTGGGTAGACAGTAGTCAAACACTTATTTGCCCCCATTGCAATGCGAATCTAATAGTATGGGCTCGCCAATATATTTATGAAGACAAACAAGAGATAGGTGAATTAAAATTGCATTAAAATTCTCCTCACTCAAAAATTTTTAGCAAGGGTTGAAATTTTCCCTATAGTGCATCTACTAATAGACATCTTCAGAAAAGAGAGAGTAGGAAGTAGGAATTCAAGAATTTAGAATTAAGAATTTAGAATTTAGAATTACCTCTCCTGGAAAAGAAAATGATTGACTTAAAGGAAATTTTTTATTTATTATCCCCTTAAAAAGGGAGGCTTTAAACCACAATATTTCGGTAAGCGGAAATAATTAATGATTTATGTACGAGAATTAATTTTATTTTTTATTATTGGAGATGTTTCAGCAATTAACAATTAACAATTAACAATTAATAATTACCTCTTCTTAAAAGTAGAGGATTGACTAAAAGGATTTTTTTTTATTTTATCCCCTTAAAAGTGGAGGCTTTAAACCTGAATTGTTGAATGAATAACTATTAACTATCAACTCTTAATTATTCATTATTAATTATTCATTATTCATTATTAATGATTCGGTAATAGTTCGCGATCGCCTGTTATAAATTTAAACAATTTATTTAGAAAGTTTGTAAAATCTATCACAGTAAAATATCAATTTTTCTTATAAAAACCTACAATTCAACCCACTAGATAAAATTTCATATTTTCTTACAATTCTAGTATTAACTGTAGCTATATAATATATAAGTATTTTTACTAAATTCTCACAACTTATAGTTAACTAAAGCATCAGCAATACCAGAGGAGAAACAATATGAAAAATCGAGATTGGTTTTTGACTGAAGATGGTCAATGTCAACCTTGTGAAACTGTAAATGAATGGAAATTATTAAGAGAAAATTATCGGCTGTATAGATTCTTAACAGAACTAGAAGATACTCTAAAAGATGCCATAGATGAAGCGAGTTCTCTACAGAAAATTCGACTTTTAGTTAGACAATTTATTACTAATTCATATTGGCTGCAAACTCAAGAACCAGAACTTTGCGAAAAAACAGGAACTTCCGTTATTTTATTATATGATGAGTTAGGATTTCCCTTAACAGTACAAACAGTAAAATTCATGCCAGGCACAATTTCAACAATTCATAATCATGGTACCTGGGGAATAGTAGCAGTATTAAAAGGCCAGGAAAAAAATACTTTTTGGAAACGTAATCCTGACCCAGAAAATAAATATAAAATTGAAAGAGTCGGAGAAAAAATATTACAACCAGGAGATTTAATTAGTTTCACTTCTAATGCTATTCATAATATAGAAGTAATCGGAGATGAGCCTACATTTACTTTTAATATTTATGGTGAAACAAAATCTTCTGAAAGGTTTGAATTTGACCCAGTTGCACAAACAGCTAAGAAGTTTTGAACAAGGAAATAAGGAAGAAGGGAGATGGGGAGATGGGGAGAGCTTTTAAGATTTGACACGGAGACGCGGTGACACGGGGACGCGGAGAGGGGAGATGGGGAAATGGGGAGATGGGGAGAGCTGGAGTGGAAAAAACTGTGAATAGGAAAGAAACCTAAATACATCCTCTTTCTTTTATTTCTTTTAATTGGAGCTGAGGTAATAACAGCTAACATAATTAGGTAATTTATCCCTGTTTCAATCAATAATATTAAGGTTGTAGGACTACCGGAAAATATATTTTGGTAATAATTTCTAGCAAATTATCAACTATTGCAGTATCTTTAACAATATAGAGATTAAAATTCCTGATAAGATAGCCTTCTTCCAATTTTGTCATTTCTTTCATAGTAATATAATCATATTTGTAAAACTTTAACTATAATAAATAGATTATAAATTTGAGCAGAAGTTAATATATTGAAAAGCAATAAACGTAAGCATTCAGCCGTCAGCACTTCAGCGTTCAGCTATTGCTTTTAGTGTAACCGCTCAATAATCCAGGGTAAATATGTAATTGACTTGCCTCAAATGACGTAAAATCCTTCCTAAACTGGTAGTCCGCCCCCATTTATTGAGCGGATACCTTTGAGTTTTAGATAAAAGCTTTAGTAATTGAGGCAGAATTTACACTTACTACCAAAGTCGGCTAAAACAGTCTATATTCATTTAAACCCTTTCATGAGAGCTGATAGCTGACAGCGAGCTAGCTGAATGCTTACCAATAAACAAAATACAGGACTTAACAAATGAGGTGCAAAAAATTAGAATTTGAGTGAGATTGCTTTCCATTCCGGAATGCTGTGCAAACCCTGTGGTTCGCAATGACGAAAAAAAAGTTTTAAGCCGATAAAATTCTACTTTTGACTTATTAAGTTATACAGCGTATTCCACTTTGGTGAGGTACAATCACGCGAGCAAGATGCTTCCTCGCGAGCAAGATGCTCGGACTGGGAAGATTTAATATTAGTATCTGTACTTAATATACTTGGAATTTGCTGTAACTTATAACTTATAACTTATAACTTTTGACTTTTGACTTTTGACTTTTGAATTATAACCTTTGACTTATAAACTTTTGACTTAGAAAATAATGTCTAATCCTCTCCTTTCGCTCAACTATGAATCTGCCATCCAGACTTTAGGTGGTGACTATTATGATGAAGTACCTGCTGCTGAATTTCCCCAACATATTTTGCGGTTTCGTAATGATAAATTGCTGCCTAAAATAGGGCTAACTCCTGAAGATGTTAAGGATGAGCATTTTATTGAAGCTTTTGGTAAATTTCATTGTGTCGGACCTTTTTTAGCTCTACGTTATCACGGTTATCAATTTGGTGAATATAATCCTTACTTGGGAGATGGTAGGGGTTTTCTTTATGGGCAAGTGCGTGGGGTAAATGGTGAATTATATGATTTTGGCACAAAGGGTTCTGGTAGAACACCTTATTCTCGCAGTGCGGATGGCAGACTAACTCTCAAAGGCGGAGTCAGGGAGGTATTAGCAGCCGAAATGTTACATCGTCATGGGGTTAACACTTCTCGATGTTTTAGTTTGATTGAAACTGGGGAAGGGTTATGGCGTGGAGATGAACCTTCTCCTACTCGTTCGTCGGTGATGGTACGTTTTAGTAGTTCTCATATCCGGTTTGGTACTTTTGAAAGGTTGCATTTTTTCAAACGTCCCGACTTAACTAAAAAGCTATTAGATCATGTAATTGATTATTATTATTCTGAATTAAAAGAACAGAGTAATTCCGAAACGGATAGCTTCGCTAACCGCTATTTTTTATTCTACTCAGAATTAGTAAAAAGAGTTGCAAAATTAGTGGCTCAATGGATGGCTGCGGGATTTTGTCATGGTGTATTAAATACTGATAATATGTCAATTACTGGGGAAAGTTTTGATTATGGTCCTTATGCTTTTATTCCCACTTATGACCCTAAGTTTACAGCAGCTTATTTTGATTATTCTGGTCTTTATCGTTACAGTCATCAACCGTTAGTTTGTAAGTCAAATTTACACTTACTTCAAGAAGCATTAGCTGCAGTTATTGACCGAGGAAATATGAGGGCAAGTTTAGATGAATTTGATGATTTTTATCTGCTTGAATATCGGAAATTAATGATTAATAGGTTAGGGTTTGAGCAGTTGCCTGAAACAGATGGGGAAAAGTTACTTCAGCTAACTATTAAAATGCTTGAAGATTCTCAGGTTGGTTATCACGATTTCTTTTTAGGATTGAGAAAACAATTTTCTCCACATTGGCGTGATGATGTTAATCAAATTTTGGCTGATTTTGAACAATCAGAATTAATTGAGCCATGGCGACAATATTATTATCATTTATTACAAACTTATTCTAATGATGAGTTAAAAGCAATGGTGGAAAGGTTGAAACAATATAATCCTCAACAAAGTTTAATTCGACCTATTATTGAATCAGTATGGGAACCCATTACAGTAGAGGATAATTGGCAGCCATTTTATGATTTATTGAAGCAAATATGTGATTAAAGAAGGCAGAAGGCAACCCACCCCTCGCCCCTCCCCCTCCCAGGAGGGGAAGGCAGAAGGAAAGAAAAGGTTAGAAGGGAGAAAGTTTTTTTTATAACTTATTATCCGGACATGATATAAGTCCTAATAATATCAATTTGTCTTCTTAGCAGATTCACTAAATTTGTAGGAGTTAACGGCGTTAACCCCTACCATAAGTGTTAGTTATGCGTCAGTCCTGTGTTACTTTTTGTTTGACAAATTTTTGCTGACTTTAATCGCACACTCTAAATCTGGTGGCGGTGGTGGTGGGATACAAATCTCTCCACCCGCTACTTTAGATGGGTTTATTTGCAACATAAATGGAATAATGGCAGCAATTATCGCAACTCCTGCACCACTAAAAATCCACTCTTTATTTCTATTTAGCCATTTTAGGGCGATCAGTAGTGATTGAACTTCTTTTCTCATAATTAATTCTCCAAATCTTGCTAGCTATCTATGAGTATTCCCTCAGTGGAAAAATAGGTTTTGTTGCAACTGAAAGGGTAATAGCTATATTTATAAGTTTAACTTAACCACAAAGTGATTCAAAATAAGAAAAAATAATTTAAAAACCTGCAACAATCGCATCTAAAACCTTGAAAGAAATACAGGAATCTTAATGATGCCTAATTAAAAATCATGTCAAACCATAAGGAGTACGTCTAGTTAATCTAATGATTGATGACTCAAAAATGCCTTGAACTTAAGATGCCTAATATAATGGCGGTAAAATATTTATTGACTAAGACGAGTTATGGATAACTATTTGGCCAAAATTCGTGCTGTTTGCAATGGTAGCAGTGAAGATCGAGAGCTATATGAGTTGATCGAAAACTTTTGTCGGCAACCGGAGGATAGACGTGGGAGAGCTTTTATTCCTCTGTTGAAAAAAATCCAAGGATTAAAAGGGTTGACGCGATCGAAGCATCTAGATTTTGGGATGATCTTACAAGACACTTGGGTAAAGGTTTATCAGCAAATTGCTTCTGACTTTGAGCCACAGGAGCAATCGGAATCTTTACAAAGTAGTTTGGTGACATGGGTTAATCAAAAGCTGCGTCTAAAATATAGAGAAAAGGAGTTATGGAAAAAACCAAAACTACAGACACGATCTCTTGATGTTCTTTTGAATGGCGATCGCGAGCACAAAAATACTCTGGGGGATTTACTATCATCGTTAGAAGCAGATCCGATGGAGCAAGCTATTCAGGAAGAAGAACATCAAAAATTAGAACAAAAACTCAAAAAGTTGTGCGCGTTTCCAGATCATCCCCCTAATTATCCTGAATGCACTATTGGAAAAATTGCTCAACGTTTGTCTAAAAAAAATACATGGAAACAAATTAAAGCAGAATTTGACATCCCACCTGAATATCAACTTCGCAATTGGTTTCATCGCCAATATAAAAAAATTCGCAAATCTTTAGAGGAGGAATAATTATGACACATGAAACTTTTGGCATTAAAGTACCTATTACTAGAGATGCTCATAATCATAAAGTACCTATTACTAGAGATGCTCATAATCATGCTGAAGAGTTTGCTGCTGAACAAATAAGTCCAAACAAAAGAGCAAAAGTTTATTTAAACACTTTGTCTGTGTGTGCGGTGCGTAATTTTCTGAATATTGTACAGATAGAAACTGATGTGGAGTTAACGGGCACGTGGAATCCTATCGAACGTGCTTTTTCTGATGTGGCAGATTTATTTATTCCTAATTTAGAAGTTTATCTGGAGTGTCGTCCTGTGTTACCGGAGCAAGAAGTGGTTGTTTTGCCGGAGGAGGTGAAAGAAGACAGAATAGGTTATGTTTTTGTCAAGTTTGATAATGACTTACAAGAAGCAGAATTATTAGGCTTTTTCTCCAGCGTTGAACTAGATGAAAATAGGGATGAAATTAATTTAGAAGAGTTAAAACCTTTGGAAGATTTATTAACAGTTTTGTATGATGAACAAATTAACCAAATTAATTCTTATCGGGAACGCCTGGAAAAACTTTTAGATGATGATTGGGTTGAGCCTAAAAAGATATTAGTTTCTAGTGGGCGAAGAGGAAGAGGAAATGCTAATCAGCTATCTAAACAAGAGCAATCTTCTGCTCCTTTTATGCCATTAAAAAGAGGGAAGATAATTGAATTAGATAATCAAAGATTTGCTCTAATCATTGAGATTAAACAAGGCAGAGAAAATGAAGAAATGAAGCTCTATTTTCAACTACTTCCTTGTGGAGAAACTACAAAAAGCTTACCCTCTGGTTTAGAATTAACGTTACTAAAACCCTCTGGTAAAGTTATCAACTCAACTACAGCTAAAACAGGAGGTAATCAGCTTATTATTCCTCTTAATATTAACAAATCTCTAACTACATGGCTGGAAAAACTTGAAGGTAATAGAGAAAAAGGAAAATTATATCAGGTTCAAATCACTCTAAAGGGTAAAAGTAAAACTGAAACTTTTCCGAGTATTCAACCAGTTGCTTAAACTATAGATTGTCAAATTCATTAGTTAATATTTACAAAAATACCTGATTTTTAGGCGTTGCACAGTGACAAATGATTTTAGATTTTTGATGAACAGGATTTTGGGTTTGAGAATTGCTAGAATGATTAATTAATGGTTTTTTTTAGTCAAAGTCTAAAGCAATTTTTTGCAGTATCATTCCATAATGTGCAACCCCGATTTTTAGAGTGGATTCCAGTTTAGTAAGGTATACCCATAGCGGGCAAGATGCCCGCACTGGGAACATTTAATTGTTAATGTCTGTACTTCTTATGCCAGGAATTTGCTGTATATATAAATACATGATATTATCCTTACTTAAAAACCAAATAATAATTATGAATAATTAGTCATTTATGGCGCAAAAAATTGACATAGATCTAGTTGAACAGATAAATAAAACCACTGGTGAACTGGAATCGTTGAGCGTAGGAGTATCGATTTATAATGAGAATAATCCATCAAAGATACGATCTCTTGTTGATTCAGTTCCTGAAAGTCTTGAATCATTACTTACGAAATGGAAAAATACATTTTTTCTAAATATATACCCTTTATCCCAAAGGGATAGTAAAACGGCAATTAAAGAAGATTTATCACAAGTATTTGATGAAGATGATGATGATGATGGAATGAGCTATGATGTTGATTACTATAAAGAAAATACTCCTCTCAATTGTTCGGAATCTTATCAAAATTTGATTACTGAATTAAACAATTGGCTTCAGTCAGAAAACTGGTCAGAAATTAGTTATTTTTTAATTAAAAACCTTGATAGATCGGGAGAAGTTTTTGTTACTATCCAAACTAATAACGATTTATTAAAACAACTTCCTTGGCTAGAATGGAAGATTTTTAGAGAGTATTCTGAAGCAGAAATTGCTATTAGTCCGTCAGAATATGAACGACCGGAAGGGTGGGAAAATAAACAAAATACCCAAGTTCGCATCTTAGTTATCTTAGGAGCTAACGATAATATTAATCTCGATCAAGACTCAAAATTACTCAATGAAGTGAGGAAACATGGTGCAAAGCTTGAATTTTTAGAGCAACCTACTCTAGAAAAATTAAGAGCTAGGTTAAAAGAAAAAAAAGGCTGGAATATTATCTTTTATTCAGGTCATAGTGAAACTAATGAAAATGGTCAAGGGGTCTTATATCTAAATAATAATGATGAAAGAGGTATCACCATAGATGATATAGAAAATGAGTTAAAGTTTGCTATTGATAAGGGATTATATTTGGCTATTTTTAACTCTTGTGACGGGTTAGGTATTGCCAATAAACTTGCTGAATTACGCTTACCCCAAAGTATCGTAATGAAGGAATCAATACCTGACGAAATGGCGATACATTTTCTGGAAAATTTTCTGGAATTTTTCTGTCATGATCTACCTTTTTCTGTTGCCGTAAGAAAAACAAGAAAAGAGTTAGAAAAAAAATACAATAACCCCGATCAATATCCGGGAGGACATTCTCTTCCTTTAATTGTAGTAAATCCTGCTATTCCTTTGCCGACATGGAAAAGTTTTTTATCTGAGTATCAATTACCTCTTAAATTACGAATTCCCATTATTATTGGTGTAATTTTAGGTGTACTTGGTTTACCTCTTAGTATTATTTATGAATTTGGCTTTGAAACATTTTTGCAGTATGCCAAATTATACCCACATCTGATTATATATCCTATCTGTTTTCTTTGGGCAGCTATCTGGAGTGTTTACAAATGCTTCGGTCAAATAATTAATAAAAAAATCAATCAATTTAAGTGGGGAATACCCATAGCATTATTTATCTCCATCATATTTCTTCATGTAGAAGTTACATCACCTAATATACTACTTTTTGAATTAAGTCCGTCTGCTGAATCAGAAATTATTGGAGTCCCAGCTATTCAAAATAAACTCAATAGCATTAAAGAAATACCTTCAGAAATTGTTGACATCAACCATATTATCAATGGAGACAATATCATAATTAGTCAACCCATCCTTGAAGAAGCTCTATTTAATTATCTGAAGTTGAAAGACACCAACAAAATTACTCAATCACAAGCCATTGGTTTTCATAACTTAATGTATCTTGGATTAGGTTACAAAATGACTTGGAAAGGAAGAAAAAATTGGCTTTCTATCAGTCACTGGTTTTACGCTTACACTTTCTGGCTAATAGTTTTTACCATTTTAATACTCTTTATTCTTTGGGTACAAGTTCAAGATCCAAGAAAATTTTTTAATCAAGTTAAATACTTTGAAAATCTAGTTTTTTCTCAAGCTATGATTTTCTTTTGGATACCTTTTAGACTTTATTATATCAACGAACCTAAAAATCTAATTTTTAACTATAACAACCTTCAAGGGTTGCAACCATTAGATCCATGTGCTCCTATTGCTCTCTCTATGTTATTTTTATCAACTGTTTACAGAATTATACGACAACAGAATAAAAATTGGATACTTATCATTATCACGCTAGTTCTCATTGTATCCAATTTTATATTAGGAGCGCAAACAGAGTTACTTAGTCGAATTTTTGGCTTAAATACTGTCGATCCGAGAACGTGGATTATTTTTGTCATATTTACTGGGTTGTCTATTTATATATTTTCTAACTATAAATCATCAAAATAAATCCACAAAGTTGTTTTTTCAAAGATGATTTATTAGAATTTTTTTTTAAAATTTAACTATATTTAAGGTTTGGTTTGAATTAATAAAAATATGAAAAATTATGAATAAAAAAAATATTTATTTCCTAGATTTACAACAAGCTTTAACGATAACTGCATTTATAATAACTGTTATTTGTTTACCCTTAAGTATTGGCTTAGAATTTCGTGATAATAGTCGATGGTTACTTTATTTTAAACTTTACCCTCACTTGATTCTGTTTTCTGTATTAGCCTTTGGAATTGTGCTGATTAGTTTCAATCAAGCTATCAATTTAATAATAGAAAAAAAGAAGTTTATTCAATATCTATTGCTAAGTATATTAACTTCTATTTTCTTGACATATATAGAAGGTACTTCTGATAATATGCTCCTATTGGAGTTAAATAATCAAGCAGAATCTACTATTAATGATCCTCCCCAAGGAACAATTGTACAAATCAAAAAAACTCCTGAGATTATCGTTGATATTAATGAAGTAATTAGAGGAAATAAATTAACTATTCAGAAATCAACGATTGAAGAAGCTATCATTAAATTTAGACAACAAAAAGATACTCTTAA
The DNA here is from genome assembly GCF_010692555.1 of Okeania sp. SIO3B5. Taxonomy (GTDB): domain Bacteria; phylum Cyanobacteriota; class Cyanobacteriia; order Cyanobacteriales; family Microcoleaceae; genus Okeania. The sequence goes on from NZ_JAAHHG010000038.1 coordinate 13,764, forward strand.
TCAAGACCAGAAGCAAGGTTACTACACATTAATGAAAAAAAGCTTATCTTATTCTACATGGGAAAACCACAAGAATTTCTTCTCCATTAGTAGAGTATTTTATCTATTATCTTTCTTGATTATGACAACTGTTAGTATCATATCTTGTATTCTTCTTGTTATTTACTCCAAATGGGAAGTCCGAAATTTTGACAAGTATATCAATCTTTTAACCCTTGAATTTGTGATTTTTATGACTTGGATACCTCTCCGTTATTATTATAATTTAAACACTCTCAACCTAATTTTTGGTTCTAGTAACGCAATTGGTCATTTTGATGCTTTTGCCTTCTTAATATATCCTATTTATCTCACCTTTCTATGTTGGAAAACTTATGAAAACAACCAAGATTTAAAAAGAATAGGCTTAATCATAGCAACCTTCATAATTTTAACAATAATTGGTCTATTTTTCTCTCAGAGTATCAACGATCTTTTTGGCTTAAATAGTAACTTGACTATTTGGATAGTTTTTTGGGTTCCTAGTCTAGTTTATTATTTTTCTCAGTGGTTAAAAACTACAAGTAATTTGGAGTAAAACTATAGTCTAAAAGAACAAGAGATGTGTGGCGCGGGAGCAAGATGCTCCCACTGTTCTGGTAACAAAAAAAATGACAATTTGACTTCCTCTCCCCGAATAATTAAGGTTTAAAGTCTCTCCTTTGAAATAGCATTCAGCGGTCAGCTATCAGCTATAAGCTCTTAGAAAGTAATTATTCATTAGACTCCTGATGGAAATTAAAAATAAAATCAATTCTTATCCATAAATTTTCAATTATTCCCCTCCTGGGAGGGGCGAGGGGTGGGTTCCCTATTCCCTGTTCCCTTAATCAGAACTCAAAGCAAAATCCAAAACTTGAATAATAAAATCTACATCTGCTTTTGTAATACAAAGAGGTGGTTTAATCCGTAAAATATTACGATATAAACCACCTTTTCCAATAATTAATCCTAAATCTTTTGATACTTCGTGAATTTGGGATGTAAGTTCAGAATTTGGTTCTTTTGTTTCCCGATTTTTAACTAAGTCAATACCAACCATTAATCCACAACCACGAACATCCCCAATACACTCATATTTTTCTTGTAAATTATTAAGACCTTTGAGTAAATAATCTCCAACAATAGAACAATTTTGCTGTAAATTTTCCCTTTCAATTGTCTCTAAAACTGCTTTACCTGCTGCACAAGAAACAGGATTTCCAGCAAATGTATTAAAGTGCATTTTTTGAGTAAATGCTTGAGCAATTTCAGGTGTTGTTACAACCGCAGCAAGAGGTAATCCATTTCCAATACCTTTAGCTAAAGTGACAATATCAGGTTTAACATCCTGAAGTTCAAAACCCCAAAAACCTTTACCAGTTCGACAAAAACCAGTTTGAATTTCATCAATAATTAATAATCCTTTTGCCTGATGAACATAATCAGATACTTTCTTTAAATAACCATCTGGATAAACTATTACTCCCCCCATTCCTTGAATAGATTCAGCAAAAAAAGCAGCAATTTTTCCACAGGTTGCATATTGAATAATATTCTGAATTTCATCAGCATATTTATCAGCAACATTATTTTCATTATTATTCCAAGGACCTCTATAAACATCAGCATTTAAAGCATGATGAATCCCAAAATTATGAGGAGGATAATATTTCCAACTGCTTTGAGATGTTAATCCCATAGTATTACCACCCATACCATGATATCCATTGCGCAGGGTAATTATCTCAAAATTTTCAGTATAAACCCTCGCCATTAGCATTGCTAAATCATTAGCTTCTGAACCAGAATTAACAAAATAAACCATTGATAAATCATCTGGCATTTTATCTACTAACATTTTGCTATATTCAGCAATTGTTGGATGTAGATAAAGTGTGGTTAAATGTTGCAATTTTGCTGATTGTTCTTGTACAGCTTTAACAACATGAGGATGACAATGACCAACATTAATTGTTGCTATTCCTGCAAAGGCATCTAAATAACGTTTCCCTGTCTCATCAAAAACGTATTGCATCGAACCTTCAACAATCATAATTGGTTGTTTATAGTAGGTAGCAACAACTGGATTTATGTATTGTTTTCTTAATTCAATTACTTTTTGCTTTGAAATACCAATATATGGAGTAGGTTGATAATTATAGGGTGGAATTGATAGTCTATCTTCAGAAAGCATTTGATTATTAATCATCTAAACATTGGCTTTGATTTTATTTTTTTGTATACATATAGTATTCACCATCAGGAGATGTATTAAGAAATTCAAATCCTGCTTCAGCAAACATTTCTTGACTAGAATCATAATCCATCAGAAAAAGTTTGAGATTTTGCCGATCGACTATTTCACCATTTTTCTCAAAGGATATATTAATATCTAAATATTCTTGTCCATTTTCTGTTTTCCGTTCGGCTTTTGGATAATAAATAACTCCACCTGGATTAGAACACGGAACCACAAAAAATGCTCCCAGAATATTATTATCTAAATCCAGAGCGATAATATGCTTTAAACCTTCTTGCTCGGGTTCAGTAATATTCTTCCAAGTATGATTGACTGGACGATTCCTTGAATATTTGTCGCCATATTGAGAATCTCCATTAAACTGGGAATCTCTAAATACTGATTCTAAAATTTTTTTAATCTCATCCCAACGGTTGAGGACAAATTCACTATCGACAACTTCTATTTTGTAATCTCTTTTTGATTTGTTTAACTGCGCTTTATTATCATTTGTCTCTAACATAATTAGTTTTTCCTTTTAGTAATTAATGGTGCAAAAAACTTGGTAACTACTTTCTTGGAAAAGAATACTTCAAAACTGAAATTTATCACCGAAATAATATTGACACACTAAGCTAAGTATTTTGTTAGATATTCTGAAAATATTGTGCTGAAATTTTTGGCGTTGCTGAATGGTAATGATTTTTAGATTAAGTATCAACGCAAAACATAAGTTTTTCAATCTTACCTTCAGCTACTTACCATTACATTTCAGCAACGCCAAATTTTTAAGTAGTTTTTAAGTAGGTATAATATTTTCCTGCCTTAATATCTTTTTCGATAAACCCAGCTTTTTCTAACATCATCTTACAAGTTTGATAACTGAGTAATTTAAGTTTTACTGTTTCTTGCGCTAATAACTTTTCATTTTGATAAAAAAGATAATTGAGAAGAGCATAATATTCATTTTCAATTAATTCAGTAGTGGCAATTTTTTTATGAACAATACCATTATCCAATTCTACTAAACTATTTCCATAAGCATTGGAACAACTAATTATTAGTAAACCTCCTGGTTGAAGATGTTTAGCAACACAATTAAAGCTTTTCTGTATATCTTCAGAACTAAAAATATGACTACCGAGCATTATTTCGGATTCAGTATTAAGAAACGTCCAAGCACCACCACGAGAGTAAGCAACATCGAATTTTTTACCAACATCTAATTCAGAAACACTTTGACAATATAAATCAACTTTTCCTCCTAATCTTTGTCGAGCTTCTTCTAATAAAGGTTCACTGGTATCAATTCCAGTTATTTTATATTTAGGTTCAATTTCCAGTAAATTTTCTACTATTAAACCAGTGCCTATTCCGATATCCAATAAATCTCTAGCTTTCCCTATAACTTGAGCAAGTTCAGTAGCAATTTCATCATAGTTTCTATATTGTGAAACACACTGATCGTAAAATTTAGCAAGTCCTTGATATTGATCGTTCATTTCCTGCAAAAGTATCTAAATAATATTTACCTGTTTCATCAAAAACATATTGCATCAAACCTTCAACAATCACAATGGGTTGCTGATAGTAAGCATTCAGCCGTCAGCTATCAGCCATCAGCTATTGTTTTTAGTTTTAGATAAAAGCTTTACTAAATTGAATTATAATTTATACTACGCCTAAAAGCTGGCTTTAAAGTCTATATTAATAAAACTCTCTGCTTTTACAGCTAATAGCTGAATGCTTACGGTAGAAACAACTGGATTTATTATATATCTATTGTTTTCTTAATTCAATTACTTGTTGCTTTACAGGAATCACTGTACCAATAACTCATAGATCTGCTCCAAAAATGTTTGGCATAACCTTCGCTAATCCCTGTACTGCTTTCTCTATACAGCAGAGAAGGAGAATTGTCAACTACATAAAAAGTATGACCTCGATCATCTTGATAGATAGGATTTCCTATTTTTGTTGCACGAGTACCTTGAATTGCTCTGCCAGTATCTGCTGCTGCATCAATAATCCAACCTGTAGATTTCATGGTATCAAGCATTTCAAAAGTAACAATGGGTGCATCTCCTTGAGCAATTTCCACTGTATTGATAAAAATATCATAATCTTTAAATTCTTGTTGCATTAGATCGACATTACTCCGGCGACGCAATATAGGTTCAATTCCTTTAGGAGCCAAATATTTCAAGACGCCATAAGCCACATTTCCTGAGCCAAATACTGCTACTCGATCGTTCTGGGTAATTCCACCTCGCAACATAATGGCTTGCATCATTGAGGCATAACCTGCGAATATGTGATTTTCTTTTAAAAAATCTCTTGGAGTATTCAGAGTTTCTGTTTTTCCTTGAGTAATACGGATAGAGATGTCATTCCCAATATCAAATAGTCGCAGATTTTTCGGTTCAGCACAGTATTCTCGAAAATGCCCTCCTGATGCACCAAAGGGATGAATCCAACCTACAAGAGTTTGATTCTCTCTAAAATATTGATAATCTTGGGGTTGGGGAACTTTAATGCAGTAAATTACATCAGCCCAAGCAAATAGACTTTCGCGAGAATAACCAGCACCTTCTCCATAAGCTGCATCAGGAATATCTAAACTTTCCCCATAACCTTTTTCAAATCTGCGTTCATCCTCTGGACTACAGTAATATAAATGTTGCGGTAATAAACCGACTCTTTTTTCGTTCGGGAAACTGGGTTTAATATAGCCAATTTTCATGGTATTTTTTAGTGATTATGAAAATATTGTGCTTAAATTTTGAAGTAGGTGTAATATTTTCCTGGGTTGATATCTCTTTCTATAAACCCTGCCTTTTCTAACATCATTGTACAGGTTTTATGACTCAGTAATTTAAGTTTTAGTGTTTGTTGAGTTAATAACTTTTCATTTTGATAAAAAAGATAATCAAGAATAGCATAACGTTCATCATCAATTAATTCAGTAGTGGCAATTCTTTTATGAACAATACCATTATCCAATTCTACTAAGTTATCTCCATAAGCATTAGAACAACTAATTATTAGTAGACCTCCTGGTTGAAGATGTTTAGCAACACAATCAAAGCTTTTCTGTATTTCCGCAGAACTAAAAATGTGACTAGCGAGCATTGTTTCCGATTCATAATTAACAAAAGTCCAAGCACCACCACGAGAATAAGCAACATCAAATTTTTTACCAATATCTAATTCAGAAACACTTTGACAATATAAATCAACTTTTTGTCCTAATCTTTTTTGAGCTTCTTCTAATAAAGGTTCACTGGTATCAATTCCAGTTATTTTGTAAGCAGGTTCAATTTGCAGTAAATTTTCTACTATTAAACCAGTACCTATTCCTATATCCAATAAATCTCTACCTTCCCCTATGATTTGAGCAAGTTCGGTAGCAATTTCACAATAGTTTCTATTTTGTTGGACAAACTTATCATAAAATTTAGCAAGTTCTTGGTATTGATCGTTCATTTGTTTAATTTATCCTATGAAAAAATTATATTTTTTGCTAATTTACAGCATTTTTTAAGATAGTCATTACCTTTTGTACTAAGTTCCCTAAAGTTCCAAAACTTTATACTTCATCAACTCGAAAACTACTGTAAATTAATTTAGCTCCTTAGTCCATCTATTAGACTTTTCCAGAGTTGGAGTATGAATATAACCATGTTTTTTAGATAAAAACTTTGCCCCTGTTTCTGTCCCCATTTCTGTAATTATTCTAGCAAAACCAGCATTTTTAGTTACTTGATGAACTTGATCAACAATCGAATTCAGAACCTCATGGCGGAATCTTGGGTGTAATTCAATAGTAAACATCCAACCTAGATCGCAATCTTCTTTCCCTTCTGGTTTATAAGCAGGAATAACAAAAAAAGCTCCCAGAATATTGTTATCTAAATCTAGTGCAATAATATGCTTTATACTTTCTTGATAAGGTTCCCTAAGATTTTTTAAAGTATGTTCTGCTGGACGAGTTCTGACAAAGTTATCATTAAACTCTGAATCTGCAAATACTCTGTATAATATTGCGTCAATCTCATCCCAACGATTGAGAACAAATTCACTATCGACGACTTCTATTTTATAATCTCTTTTTGATTTATTTAACTCAACTTTTTTGTTTTCTTTCAGCATATAATTTGCCTTCTTATTAATTTTATTCCCGTCAGTAATTCCTAGAAATCCTTATAATGCAATATTGTTAGTATACCAAATTATCAGGACTTACGCAGCAGCACTAATTATAGTGGTTATATCTTGAATAATGACAAACTTATAACCTGCATATGGTGGTACTGCGTAATTCCTGTTATACCAAGTAACATTAATTAACCGTAATATCTTCAGACTATATTCCGCAGGTTTTAATGCTCAATTTGAATATTTTTTAACCTAAATTCCGCAGCTTGATGGTGCTGCTAGAGGATTTTTTTTATCAAGGCAATAATGCTGAGTACTTCTTTAATTAGTATTACTAAATCGTTTGGAAAAACTGTCGATCGCCTTTTCTAAATCCTCTTCTGTGAGAGACTTTAATATACTAAAAGTAAATGGTTGTTGATTAATATATTGTAGATAAGACCCACTTAAATATGGTAAAGATTGAGATTGATTGGTCAGATAAGCTTGAAAAAATGCTAAATTTAGTGCCTGCATAAAAGGATAAGCTAAATTAGGATCGGGACCAACTAATTTTATTGGTAGTTCTAGAGAAACTTCCTCTTCTTCTTCTACAGCAATAAACGAAAAATGAGTTGCTGGTTCACTAATAACTAAATATTTTTCTGTAGTAGTTAAGCTGATGAATGGATAAACTTGCTCTGGAATAGGTGGAGCAAAAATATCTCTAGTACTAGCAACAATCATCAAGGGTATTGCAATTTTACTAATTTTTTCAGGTCCAAATACACCACTACTAATTGGATTTATTACAATAGCTGCTGTGATACGTTCATCTCGTAAATTGTTAGTTATTTCTGCTGGTAAATTACTGGTTTGACACTGTAATAATAGAGATAAATTAAAGATAAATTTAGTATCTTCAGATTGGCAATCTTTTCGTAAATCTTCTAAGTCTAGGGGAGCACCTGCAAGACTTAAAGCAGTATAACCGCCAAAAGATTGACCGACTATTCCCACTTGTTTAAAATTTAACTGACCTCGCCAAATTGGATCGGAGTTTATTTTTGCCTCTAATTCATCAAGTAAATATTTAATATCTAGTGGGCGATTAATAAATTCCATTCCATCTACAGGTGTGCTAAAACCTGCAAAGAAATTTTCAAGTTTTTCTGCACTTGAACCAATATGTTCTGGTACTATTACTGCAAAACCATGAGATACTAAATGTTCGGCAAGATAGGCAAAACTATTCACGTCTGAACCTAAACCATGGGAAATAACTATCACAGGAATTAATTTATTTCCAGAACTTTTGGGCAGATAAATATTTGCTGGAGAAGAGCTGTCGCGATTAGGATTTCTAAAAGTAATAGATTGTTTTTCCCATCTTATATTTCCTGGTTGCCTTAAATCTGGAAAATTATTAAAATCAACTTTCTTCTCACTAAGCGCTCTTTCTTGAGCTTGATTTTGTAGCTCTACTACAATCAAGCGTTCTTCTACAAATCTCCTGATTAATTCTTCAGTTAAATTGATGCCTTCTTCAAGTTCTATTAATAAATCTCCAGGAAAATTTTTCAACACATTAATAATAGTCAAACCATCTGGTTCTTCAATAGCTAACTGGAAAGCTGTTTGGAGAGCTTGACTACCATTTTTATTTTCTCCAGTTTTCAGGATTTTACCTAATCTTTTCAGAATTTCTTGTCCTGCTGGTTCTTCCATAAATCTGTTGACAATAGTAGGATTAACATCAAAACGCTCTTGAAAAAGTTCTCTTAGTTCTTGTTTCTGTTTTTTTATAACTGTCTGTATTTCTTTTGTTTCATCTGTTGTGAGAACCTCAGAATAAAAGCTAAATTCTTCACTAAATTCTCCTTCTTTAGCAAACCTTTCCATGGATTCAATTGGTATTTTTAGTTGAAAAGGTGGCAGAGAAACTACGATTGGATCTGTAATATCGAGAGCAGGAATAGAAATTATAAGATTTTCAGCAGCAGAGGCAGAAATGGTGGTAAAAATAGGTGATAATATAGTTAATCCTGCGACTAATATAAAGTTATTTTTAGAAATTTTTGATAAAACTAATTTTTGTTTAATATTGCTAATTTTTGTCTGCTGTACTTCAGCTATATTAGCACCTAGAAAATTGAAAATATACTTAGAAATAGATTTTGTTGTTGATAAATGAAATACCATCAATAACTCCTATTGAATTCAAGTCTTTATATTGTGCCATAAAATTTGAAATAGTAGTCAGCACCTCAGCGGTCAGCTATCAGCTTCTCAAGGTGTATAATACCATTTCTCATGCATTATTGCTACATCTCCTTGAGAGTAGGGAGTAGGGAGTAGGGAGTAGGGAGTAGGGTAAAAAGAGATAAGATATCTTGGTTTAATACCGATAATCGTCACAAACATTATTCAACCATTATTATTACTTAATAACTGAAGTCCTATGGGAAGTATAGCATTATTTTTAGGAATTGGTATAATGGGGGATTAAAACCCTTGGATTTTTAGCTGATCGCTAAATGCTGTTTGCGGAGCATGACCTAAGAAAAGGCTAATAGCTAGTTAATTTTCATCTATCATGCAGTAATTAGAAGGTAAGCATTTCCTGCGGAATGCTTACATTAGAAGAGAGAAATTGAGAGATATATCCACAAGTATTATTTTTTTTAATTAGTATAATATAATAGGAATAAAAACTATAATTATTCTACAAGAAAAAGAAAAACCTATTAGTAAGCATTCAGCTGTCAGCTATCAGCTATTGCTTTTTTTTTAGTCCTAGATAAAAGCTTTACTAATTGAGTCAGAATTAAATTTTCAGGACTAAGGTTAATCTGCGTAAGTCCTGATATTTACAAAAATGCTTTTTTCCTACTCCCTATTCCCTACTCCCTATTCCCTATTCCCTACTCCCTATTCCCTACTCCCTATTCCCTATTCCCTACTCCCTACTCCCTACTCCCTACTCCCTAAAAGCGATAAATTTTTGGCTTTCTTCAAAACTGAGATGCACCCGTATAATTAATTTTGAAAAGCTGTATCATAGTCTACTAAATGAAAAAAGTCCATCTGCTAAGGTAGAAGATTGGTAAATAGTAGTTGAATCAAAATTCTATGCGTTTAGAGCAGTTGCAAGCATTTCTTTATGTTGCAGAAACGGGTAGCTTTCAACAAGCAGCACGAATATGTAACGTCACTCAATCAACAGTTAGCCGACAAGTGCAAGCTCTAGAAACTGAAGTAGGTACTACCCTATTCCACCGTAGCACCCAAGCCAAACTCACTCTAGCAGGAGAATGCTTATGGCCTTACGCTAAGAAAATTTGTCAAGCTTGGGAAAATGCTACCCAAGAAATAGCAGAAATGCTTGCCGGAAAACAGCCAGAACTTTGTGTTGCAGCTATTCACTCTGTTTGTGCTGCTTACCTTCCCTCAGTTTTGCAAAGATTTTGTCGCCATTATCCAGAAGTAAAATTGCGGGTAACTGCTCTAGGAAGCGATCGCACCTTGAAAGTTCTCAAAGACGGTTTAGTAGATATAGCAATAGTAATGAATAACCGCTTATTCACTAGCAGTCCAGAAATGGTAGTCAATATTCTCTATACTGAACCGATAGAAGTATTAATGGCAGCTAACCATCCCCTCACAAAATACGAACAAATACCCTGGATTGAACTTATTCGCTATCCTCAAGTAGTCTTCAAAGATGGCTACGGAATGCAAAGATTAGTTAAAGAGCAATTTGAGCGACTAGGGGCAAAACTCAATGCAGCATTAGAACTAAATACCCTCGATGCCTTCCGAGGAGTAGTACGACAAGGAAAATTAATTGCTCTGTTACCTCGTTCCGCTTTAATAGATGTTAAACTCGACCCCACCCTTGCGATCAAAACAATAGGAGTAACTCCGAGTACTTCTAAGGTATCATCAATAAAAGATTCCGTTTGGAGTCGTGAGGTGGTGGTAGTAACAACTAGCGATCGGATACAAATTCCTCCGATAGAATATTTCTGGAAGCTAGTAAAAGAATTAATTCCACAGCAAATTAATCAAACTACGAAATTGAAGAAGGAGTTAGTATTCAGGAGTCAACAGTCAGGAGAATGCTAGAGTTATGGTTTGAGTTTTAACTTTAGCATTAGACATCTCCTCCAAAAGAGGGAGTAGGGAGTAGGGAGTAGGGAAAAAGAATTGATAATTTCTGTGCGATAATTGATTTTATTTTTTATTATTGGAGATGTCTATTAGACATCTCCTCCAAAACAGGGAACAGGAAACATCGGATCTGAAAGGAAAAATAATTGATAATTTATCGATAATAATTGATTTTATTTTGAATTTTCATGCCTATGTCTATTGACATTGCCGAGAAATTGTGGTCTAAAACCTCACCTTTTAAGGGGAAAAAAGAAAAAATTTTTCTTTTGAATCAATCCTATCCGTTTTCAAGGAGAGGTAATTGTTAATTATTAATTATTAATTATTAATTGTTGAACGGTGACTGTGGAGTATTAAACTCACTAAACGAGAATCAAAAAATAAATAGCTAATTAACCGGAGAGAAAAAATAAATGAGCGATCGCTTTCGAGAATTACTCAGAACCATTGGTAGTGGCCCCCATACAGGGGGAAATTTAACCCGCCAAGAGGCAGCAGTAGCAATGCAGATGATGTTGTTGAAAGAAGCAAAACCAGTTCAGATCGGCGCTTTTTTAATTGCTCACCGCATTAAACGCCCGACTGGAGATGAGTTGGCAGGAATGTTAGATAGTTATTACGAATTGGGGCCAAAATTGCAAAGCCAACCATCGATGGGTGCAGTGACAGTATTAGGTTGTCCTTATGATGGGCGATCGCGCACTACACCTGTCACCCCACTCACAGCTTTAATTTTAGCAACAGCAGGAGTATTTGTTGTGATGCACGGTGGAGCGCGGATGCCGACAAAAGAAGGAGTACCTTTTATTGATATTTGGCAAGGGTTAGGGGTTGAATGGGGGAAACTATCCTTGGCACAGGTGCAACAAGTATTTGAACAGACTGGTTTAGGGTTTGTTTATCTACCGACACATTTTCCCCAAGCAGATGCTTTAGTAGAATATCGTCGAGATATTGGTAAACGGCCGCCTCTAGCAACGATGGAATTAATTTGGGTTCCCTTTGCAGGAGAAGTTCATCTGGCCGCCGGATATGTTCATCCTCCTACAGAAGGTATGTTTCGAGGAGCATTGGAATTACAGGGTGTGAAAAATTATACAACAGTTAAGGGGTTAGAAGGAAGTTGTGACTTACCTCGCGATCGGACAGCTATTATTGGGGTATCGATGCCATCTAACAACTCTGCCACATTTGAACGTCTCTTTTTGCATCCGAGTGACTATGATTGTGGGGGAAAAGAGGTATCATTAGGTTCAACTACGGAGTTAGTAGAGCAAATGCAAGAAGTTTTGCAGTGTAAGGTGAGTCAGTTAATGTCAGCAGCTATTTGGAATGGAGGTTTTTATTTGTGGCGTTGTGGAGTTTGCTCTAGTATTCACGAAGGCTTATCTAAGGCGGAAAGTTTATTAAGTAGTGGTGAAGTGGGGGAGAAGTTGAGAGAAATTCAAGCGAAAGTTCAGTTTATTAATGGATAATGGATAATGGATAATGGGTAATTACCTATCCCTTTTAGGGAGAGGATTGATCCTTAAGGAAAAAATTTATTTTTTTCCCCTTGAAAGGGGAGGCTAATAAAGCTGAATTATTTAATTATTAATTGTTCGGTAAAATTTATAGTAAGCATTCAGCCTTCAGCTATCAGCACTTCCCTGCGGGATGCGCTCGCATTCAGCTATTACTTTTAGTTTGAGATAAAAGCTTTACTAATTGAGGTAGAATTTATATTTACTATCAAAGTCTGCTTTAATATATTCATTTAAACCCCCCTCATGAGAGCTATTAGCTGTAAGCTTGAGCGCAACAAGACTCTATCCTTAAGGAAAGTGTTTAAATTAATATAGACTTTAAGGACAAGGGAACCAACTTTTGTAGTAAGATAATTAATTAAAGCTTTGATCGTAAACTAAAAGCGTAAGCATTCAGCTAGCTCGCTGTCAGCTATCAGCAACAAGACTCTCTCATATAGGACAGTGTTTAAATTAACAACTGACTTTAAGGGTAAGGAAGCCAAATTTTGTAGTAAGACAATTAATAAGGCTTTTATCCTAAATTAAAAGCAATAGCTAATAGCTGATGGCTGACTGCTGAATGCTTACCTAAAAGCAATAGCTGATTGCCGATGGCTTACAGTTTAATATTATTAAAACATTCTTAATTGTGATAATTTATAGTATAATTATAATTCTATCCTTTACATTAAATTTAAATGCAATAGCAGTTATATATCCACCATTAAAACATTCATCAGAATTTACAGATACTAATACTATTTATCTTGCTAATAACTGGTATAAATATACAGCTAAAGATGATTCTTATACAGTTTTTTTTCCTGGTCAACCAGAAGAAGAAAATTTATCTGCTGATACTTCTTTGGGAAAACTTAATGCCTTATTAGTTTTCTACCAATATCCAGAAAAACAACGATTTTTTTCTGTCTCTAGCATCAAATATCCAGTCGATTCTAGTCAATATAATATTGAAAAAGGATTAAATGGAGCCCGAGATGGAGCAGCAACTAATTCTAACTCGACAATCATTAGTGAAAAGAAGATTAATTATCAAGGATTTCCAGGTAGAGAAATAATTTTACAGTCGAAAGTAAAGCCTAATTTGAGATTACTTTTAAGAATATTTATTGACCCTAGCGGACCAACATTATATAGTTTACAAGTAGTTGCTGAAGATGGAAATTTAGACTTTCCAGAGGCTAAAGCTTTTTTGGATTCTTTTAGTATTATTAATACTAGCTATTCCCTCTGAAAATAATGTTATAATTTATTCTAGCTACAAACATACTTAAATTGCTAACAGTTATTCGGGTAATATTTTGAAAAAAAATGTTTAACACCACGAAAGGAAAAAAAGATATCATGTTACACGACTATATATGTATAAAAGATTAGAAAACTTATTGACTAATGAAGATGACAAGACTAAAAAAACTTTGGCCGTATCTGGCAGTGCTAACTTGGCAAGAATTTTAGGTTTAAAACAAGCGGAAGTTTATAACAGTAGTTATCCAGACTGTAATTTAAGCAATCTAAATTATGAAGATAATTTTTTTGATTTTTGTGTTTCAGACCAAGTTTTAGAGCATGTTGCTGAAAATCCTTACAAGGCTTTTGAAGAAAGTATTCGAGTTGTTAAACAAGGAGGATATATATGTCATACAACTTGCTTTATCAACCCAATACATGGTGGAAAAAATTTAGATGATTACTGGAGATTTACTCCTAAAGCTTTGGCATTAATGAGTAAATCCTACAATCTTAAAATAGTTGAAGTTAATGGTTGGGGTAATCAAGAAGTATGGCCTTATATTCACATGGGTTTTAGAGGTCATAAAATTCCCGAAGATCCAGATAATCCAATATATCAATTAGCAATGAGAAATGAGCACTCTTGGTATATAGTTACTTGGATTTTGGCACAAGTTCAATAATCAGTAAACAGAAGCCGATCTAACTCAAGATTTGACCGATATGAGAATACCAAAAGAGGAGCTTAATTATCGGTTTAAATTCTAGTTAGGGCTTGCTGATTAAATCTAAAATGATTGCCAGATAAAGGTTTTAGCCTTTTTAGGTATTGAAAAAGTACATGATTTTCAGCTCTTCATGCTCAAAAAATTAGCATTTTTAGAAGAGTTGGGCAAAAAAATTCTCCCCTACTCCCCTACTCCTTACAGCGGTTTTCATTTCAGTAGACCACAGTAGGGACGTTGCATGCAACGTCCCTACAGGGTTTTGGTTATGGCGATGTGGTTCATCAATTTGAAAAGCGCTGTAAAAAATACTTTTTCAGCAAACCCTAAATAGGGTTTGCGTATGGAAAGTCTTTTTGCTGGGGTAGAAGACAACCCACCCCTAACCCCTCCCAGGAGGGGAAAAAGGACATAGAATAAATGGGAATTACAGAGTCAGTGGCCAACAAATCAGTGCGAGCATCTTGCTCGCGTGATTGTACCTCACCAAAGTGGAATACGCTGTAATATCATGTTCGGTTGAATACTTATAATATCTGTGGATCGAAGGCAGGAGGCAGGAGGCAACTATGCTGAAGGGAAAGAGCAAGGTTAGAAGGCAGAAGGTTTTTTATAACTGATTATCCGCAATTCGCAGCTCCCCTGGAAGGGGAACATGATATAACACTACGCAAATAGCTTAGGACATTGATACAGCGCTTCCCGTTGCTATAAGGTACGCCCCGAAGCGGGCAAGATGCCCGCACTACAATATTTTCATCATTTGCACTGTACCTCATTGGCCCGAAATATGTTGTAAATCGTCAAACTCAGTCAGGGATTACTTCTGACTTCTGACTTCTGACTTCTGACTTGCGCGTAGCGCTATATCCCACACTTTTTTAGCTAATTGAGTCAATATTTCTTGTCGAGTTTCAATTGCGTGGGAATCCCATTTAATAAAGGTCTTTAAGTCTTTTACTGCTAAGTCAATAGTTGTGTTATTCCCAACAGAAATTTTTTCAGCAATAGTTCTAGTCAACAGAAATCTTGAGTTAGTATAACCTAATTTTTTTTCCGTAAAACTCATATTAGTAATAGCAGATTTAATCGAACTTTCTAACAAAGTCAGATTGCCTAAAAGTTTACTATAACTTTCTATTTCACGAGGTTTATCGAAAGATGAAATTACTTCTTGAGTAGGATATTCTGGTAAAATTTGTTCTACATCTAATTTCAAAATATAATTGCCTAAATCATCGATTCCTCCCCCACTACCCCAAGCAGTTTCATCTATGTATTGTGTTAGTTTGGCTAAAATATATTTAATTTGATAAGGCTGAAATGATGACTTATTAAGTTTAGAAAATGCTTTCTCAAATTTATCTGCCACTAACAACTTACTAGAAATAATTTGGCTAGCAATAAATCTATCAAATTCTTCCGTTGATGTAATTTGACGTAATTCACTAGCCCACTTAAGAATCATGCCATCAAACGCCTTTTGATTGCGATCGCTAGTCAACATTGCCACAAATAATAAATTTTCTACCTGCCGACATAATTCAATAAAACAATATTGAGGCAATTTATAGGCAGCTAAAAGTAAGATTAAATGTTGCCTAACATTAACACTGAGACAGCGAATATTTGCCAAATAACGATTTACTGTTCCATCAATATTATTACCTGACAAAAATGCTACATAAGCTTCTGTCGAGGCTAGTAAATCATTCACAAATAGAATAGGTTCAGTATCATACCCACATCTAGATTCATTTTTTAGGAACCAATCATAGACTTCTTTTTCTGCAATATAATTTCCATCTTCTGCATATCTTGCCAAAATAAAATAGCGCAAAAAACGCATCGGTCTTTCCTGAGAATGATAGAGTAAATCTATCATTTTTTTCCATTTTATCTTGATTTTCTCATAGTCTTTTTGTTTAGTTTTAGCAAAAATTAAATTTTTGAGTAAATCCATATCATCTAGGGGTAAACCACGATGATTTAAAGTTGAATAGATTTTCAAAGCATGAGCAACACTAGCTGTTTTTACGCGAATTAATTTAACATTTTTGAGAAAATAGGCATAAAATTTTTTGAGATAAGAAATAGCAACTTCATCTAATGCAAATTTAAGAGAAAGAAACTTTCTAATTTCAGCATAAGCATTCTGAATATGTTTAACAGAACGAGTAGGAGATATTTGGTCTAAATCTGTTTGCATAGCAATACTTTCTAGTATTCCCCTACTTTCTTCATATTGCAGTTCTACCCTATGTTTAAACTGGTCATTACCCAAGTCATCTGTATATAGAGAAGTAATCTTATTTTTTAATGCTTCAATACGTTCATTTGAATTAATAGTTAATAGATAATCTCGAATTGCACAAAGAACTAAATAAGCAGTAGTCATCCGTTGCTGCCCATCAATTACTTCATACAAATTATCTCCACGACTACAAACAATTATACTGCCAATAAAATACTCAGAATAAGAGTTTTGATTTTGCTCAGAAAATTCTTCATATATATCTTGAATAAATTCATTTACTTCTTTTTCCTCCCAAACATATTCACGCTGATAATCAGGAATGACATAAAACTCATCAAATAACTTTTCTAGAGTCATGTCTTGAGATTCGATAGTTGTCATATAATTAAGTAGGTCAGTGTTGAAAATTATCGTTATGCAAAGGCAGGAGGCAAAGGGCAGAAGGCAGAAGGGAAGAGAGTTTTGGACAAGTTTACTTTTCGTTATATACTTCTGTTTTTTTGCACCATCCTACTTACCTTAATAGTTTTAATCAGGAAGGAAAAAGTAATATAGCCTTTTCTAAGGGCAAGGTACATCTTCAACAATTAATAATTAACAATTAACAATTAACAATTAATAATTAATAATTAATAATTAATAATTAATAATTAGGGTTTGCTGATTAAATTTCAAATAATTACCAGATAAAGGTTTTAGCCTTTTTAGGCATTGAAAAAGTACATTATTTTCAGCTCTTCATGCTCAAAAAGGAGCGCATTTTTAGCGCATAGTCGGGCAAAAAAATTCTCCCCTACTCCCCTACTCCCCTTTTCCCCTACTCCCCTCCTGGGAGGGGTTAGGGGTGGGTTGGGAGGGGGAGGGGCGAGGGGTGGGTCCCCTACTCCTTAAACCCACATTCCGCACGTCAAGAGCGTAACATTAAAAGTAGTATAAAAATCATGGCTTTGCTAAGTATTTATACTGTATAAATTATCTTCATTAACCTTTTTTAAGAGTCAAATTTTTGGGAAAATATTAAGCATAAATACTCAATTTCTACGTTATTATTTTCTCCTGAATTCTGGATTGCAGGATTGCTGAATTCTAATTTTTTATACTACGTTTTGTCGTGCGGAATGTAGGCTTAAAAAAGACTTTTGAGCGCAAACCCTAATTAGGGCCTGCTGATTAAATATCAAAGCATTGACATATAAAGACTTTAGCCTTTTTTTTGTCGAAAAAGTACCTGGTTTTCAGTCTAAAACACTCAAAAAGTTAGTATTTTAGGCGCATAGCTGGGCAGAAAAATCAAGCTACAATTCTTACTCCTACTTTCTCGCTCCCGAACCATTTCTCCTGTCTCCTGTCTCCTGTCTCCTACCCCTACTAAAAGACTTTTGAGCGCAAACCCTAATTAGGGCCTGCTGATTAAATATCAAAGTTTTTACTGGCAAAGGTTTCAGCCTTTGCAGGTACTTAAGGAAGTACCTGCTTTTGGGTAATTCCAGTTCAATTAGGAGCGTATTTTGGGCAAGATCAGGGTAGAAAACCAAGGGAAGATTCTTCTGGCTACCTCTTCTATGATTCCCATTCCTCCTGGATTCACCGATTCTGTTTGCGGAGCATGACAAACGGAAATTCTGGCTTCTCCTCTGAAAAAAAGACTTTTTCAGCAAACCCTAATTACCTCTTCTTACTAAAGATGAAATTTTCTTTCTTATAATTAACTGAAGTAGTTAGACCCTCATGGGTCTAACCCTCAACAGTAAAAAAGGACTAACTTTCCAAATATCCAGCTCCCAAAATTTCACAAAAATTTTCTTTTTATTAATTTTTCGTGAATATTAAATTCTCCAAATTCTTCCCTCCCAAAAATAGTGAGGAAAGCGCGAGCTAGTATCTCAGAGCAGCAAAATTTAACGAAACATACTACTAACTGAAGTATCCTCGTGAATGCGCCAAATAGTCTCACCCAATAAATTTGCCACCGAAAGAACAGTCAACTGAGGAAAATAATGTTCCTCCAAGAATGGGATAGTATTAGTAACAATAACCTCTTCAAATACCCCACTAGAAAGACGTTCAACTGCTGGTGGTGAAAATACTGCATGAGTAGCACAAGCATAAACTTGTCGCGCCCCTTGTTCGCGCAAAAGTCGCGCCCCTTCGGAAATAGTACCACCTGTATCAATCATGTCATCTACCAATACAGCAGTTTTTCCCTTAACATCGCCAATCACATTTAACACTTCTGCCACATTATGAGCTTGGCGACGCTTATCAATAATTGCTAATGGGGCATCGTTTAACTTTTTCGCAAAAGCTCTAGCTCTAGCCACCCCACCCACATCCGGAGAAACAACAACAATATCAGATAAATTCTTACTTACTAGGTAATCTAAAATTACCGGTAAACCATAAACATGATCGAACGGAATATCAAAATAACCCTGAATCTGGGCAGAATGCAAATCCATTGCTAAAATGCGATTAGCACCAGCCTCAGTCATCAAATTGGCCACTAATTTAGCAGTAATTGATTCTCGGCCAGCAGTTTTACGGTCTGCTCTAGCATAACCATAGTAAGGAATAACCGCAGTTACTTGTCTGGCAGAAGCACGACGACAAGCATCTACCATAATTAACATTTCCATCAAGTTGTCATTAACTGGACGACAACTAGGCTGAATTAGATAAACATCACAGCCTCGAATTGATTCCTGAATTTGAACATATAGCTCTCCATCTGCAAAACGTTTACGCACCATTGGGCCTAAATCTAAACCCAGATATCTAGCTACTTCTGTAGCCAAAGGAACGTTAGCAGATCCAGAGAAAAGTCTCAATCTATTATGATCGTTAGCAGTAGCAGGCACAGGAGCCTGAATTGGTAAAGTAGCACGGATCACGGCAAGCCCTCGCAGCACCTCTGTTCATTGCGATCTTATCATCTCAAACCAAAAATATCCTTCCGTGTTTTTATTGATAGAAAGATCGTAATATATCAGTAATATTTGCTAAATTAAGTCAGACAAATTTTGAATATTTAGTAAGAAAACTACGGAAGTCTTTAGAAAACGTAAAAGATCTTAAGTAAATTCTACTTTTCTGATAAATAGTAACTCCTGAAGTCAAAAGTCAAATATCCAAAGTCAAAAGCAATATGTGTTTGACTAAAAAGCTTAACAGAGTATTAATATAGCTTGTAAAATGACATTGGTATCCGGAGTGAGATTGTCAGCACCCCGCTCTAAAGAGACGGGGCATCATGCCTCTGGCTTTAGGTAGCTGACCAGCCTAAGTCCCACGAGGACTACGTTATCGGCAAGAGTTAAAATTCCTACCCGGAAATGCTTGCCAGTTCCCGGCTCTAGAACCACGGCATTAAACAGTTTGACGAGGGGTAAGACAGTGTGTCGTGGAAAGTACCGACCGATAACATTGGCGAGGCTAACTTTACCCCAGAAATGGGAGTTTTCGGGGGGTTATTCCCCCACCCCGAAAGGGGGACTGGTGGCTTCAGCTACCGCGTCGTTTTTCCTCCCCTAGCTAAAGCTGAGGGATTTCCAAACTATCGAGGATTTTTAGATGAGTTTAAAGGACAGAATTACAGAGGATATTAAAGCGGCGATGAAGGCCAAAGATAAGGTTCGTCTGGAAACAGTTCGTAGTATTAAAAAAGTAATTCTAGAAGAGGAAGCCAATGCTAGGGCAGCAGGAAAGGATTCTCTGACAGAGACTCAAGAAATGGATATATTAACCAGATTGGCTAAACAACGCCGGGATTCCATAGAGCAATATACTAAAGCGGGTCGTCAGGAACTAGCAGACGGAGAGGCTGCAGAGTTGGCCATTCTTGAAGAATATCTGCCAAAACAATTGTCTGATGAGGATATTGTTCGGGTTGTTGATGAAATTATTGCTCAGGTAGGGGCGAATTCTCCGAAAGATATGGGTAAGGTAATGGGTCCGGCCATGCAACAGTTGAAAGGTAAGGCCGATGGAAAGAAAGTGCAGGAAGCAGTTAAGGCTAGGCTTAATTCTTGAAGAAGGCAGAAGGCAGAAGGCAGAAGGCAGAAGGAACTTCTCAGAAAGGGATTCAGACCCCTCCTGAAAAGGAGGCACTGAACGGAGTTGCTGTGGGGGATTTAAACCCTTGCTCCCGACCGTCGCCAGAAGTACCATACAGATTGCCTTCTGCCCTTTGCCTTCATACTTCTGCCTTCTTGTTAAGAATAAAGTAATTTGTAGATGTAGGTGACTACAGACAATTCTATAAATTTATTATTATGCAACCACCAATTCCTATAGGAACTATTTTACAAAACCGCTATCGCTTGATTAATATTCTAGGTCAAGGTGGGTTTGGACGTACCTACCTAGCAGAAGATACAGGTCGCTTTAACGAGCGTTGCGCTCTCAAAGAATTTATTCCCCTACAGACAAATGCCCATCCAGTAACTAAATCTCAAGAACTATTTTCTCGCGAAGCAGCTATTCTCTATCAAATTCAACATCCCCAAATTCCCAAATTTCGAGCAACTTTTGAAGAAAATCAACGTTTATTCCTATTACAAGATTATATCGAAGGCAAAACCTATCGCAGCATATTGCAAGAACGTCAAATAACAAATAGTTTGTTCTCAGAAGCAGAAGTGCTAACTTTTTTACAACAAATTTTACCCGTCTTAGCTCATATTCACAGTTTTGGTATCATTCACCGAGACATATCTCCCGACAATATCATTAGGCGAGAAAGCGATCAAATGCCAGTATTAATAGATTTCGGAGTAGTAAAAGAACTCGCAACAAAAATTCAATCTTCCCACTTAGTAGCACCCTTGACAAATGTAGGAAAATTTGGCTACGCTCCCTGGGAACAAATTCAACTGGGAAGAGCAACAGCAAATAGCGATCTACATGCTTTGGCAGTTACAGTAGTTGTACTATTGACAGGAAAAGAACCCCAACAATTAATTGACCAAACCACATTAACTTGGAATTGGCAACGGTGGGTAGCAGTTAGTCCAGGGTTAGCTGAGATGATCAATAGAATGTTAAGTCATCAACCAGGCGATCGCTACCAGTCTGTCACTGAAGTAGAGCAAGCTTTGGAAAGATTACCCCATATCAAATCTCAACAATTACCTACCATCAACCAAGAACAAAATAATCCTTCCCCTTCCCAACAACCAACAGTAGGAGCAACTCCAAATCAAAACCTTAACCCCAATCACAATGATAGCTTTTTTGATAATCAGAAGTGGGTTGTACCTGCATTAGTAGCAGTATTAGTAGTTTTATCTGGCATAGTATCGTGGAGTGCAGTTAATTTTTTCCTCAAGCGTAGACAACAAGAACCTCAACTTCAGCAACCAACGAAAATAAATCCTATACCAGTACCAACCCTTCCCCCTCCTTCATCATCACCAATACCCACTTCATCCCCATCTCCAACAACTACATCAACACCATCACCTACTTTGCCATCACCATCACCTGTTGTTCCTGCACCATCTGCAAAACCAGAAGTACCAGTCAGACCACTACCTACTTCTACTCCTATTCCGGAGACTCCTACTCCTGTCATTATTCCATCTCCATCAATTACTTCAGAAGAACGTCTGAATGTATTCCCAGGGGAACCTATATCTATTGAAGGTCGCTTGAAAGGGAATGAAAGTATTGACTATATAATTTCTGGGAGTCAAAGGCAAAATTTGAATTTATTAGTTACAGGAGAAGGAGTTTTAATGAGTTTAGTAGCAGTAGATGGTGAACCAGTAGATGGAATTTCCGATCAAGTATCTATTTGGAAAGGAACTCTACCCAATGATGGCGACTACAAAATAACTCTCACTCCCTTACCCGGTTTACCTGGTACTGACTATAAGTTAGATATTAATTTAGTTGACCCCATACCTAAAGTTATTCCTACCTCTGAACCGGAAGCAACTGAGTCACCTACACCCACACAAGAACCGGAAGCAACCGAGTCACCTTCTAGTCTACAGCTCAATAAACCCTCCAAAAAGCAGATAAAAAAATCATTCCCCATTTCAACCCCACTTGAAGAACTTGATAAACCTTCTAAAAAGCCTAAAAAGCAAATTGTGATTCCAGAAACAGAGATAACACCCTCACCAACTCCAGCAGAAGAAACTTCATCCGATTCTCAAATTTTAATTGAATAGTTGTCATTTAAAGTTTTTGGCGTTGGTGAAAAGAGGTATGGTATCATGTCTGGATAAGAGCGCGAACAAAAAATTTTCTCCTTATATTCCTCTTTATTCTTCTTTCTTCCCCTCCTGGGAGGGGTTAGGGGTGGGTTGACTCCTGACTCCTGACTTCCCCTCCTGGGAGGGGTTATATCATGTTCCCCTTCCAGGGGAGCTGCGCTAACGGATAATCAGTTATAAAAAACCTTCTGCCTTCTAACCTTGCTCTTTCCCTCCAGCATAGCTGCCTCCTTCCTCCTGCCTTCGATCCACAGATATTATAAGTATTCAACCGAACATGATATTAGGGGTGGGTTGACTCCTCAATAATTAAGATTAATATCATACACGCGCTTCACCAACGCCAAGTTTTTGGGTGGTAGTGCATTCTAATGATCGTGCATTGTCATTATTTTTGTTACAAGGTACGGCAGTGGGAGCATCTTGCTCCCGTGCCAGGTATTCATTTTTCCTTCATAGACATTACTATGTGACCTGTCGAAGACTATACCCATGCAACTTTCCCTTCTGCCTCCGGCCTTCTGCCTTCTGCCTTCTTCCCTCTTCCTTCTTCCCTCTTCCTTCTTCAAGATGATTTATTGATTTTCATCCAAATTATCAAGATTGAAAATAAAAGGAGGTCTTTGAGAATTTTCATTTCCCAGAATTAAAACTTTAGGCATTTGAGAACCACCTTCTTTCCAAGCTTCAATAGCTTCTTTTTGTAAAACCAACTCACCACCTTGTGCTTTTAGTGTTTCCGCTAATAATTTTTGAGCTTCTGCTTTACCCTTTGCACGGTTAATATATGCCTGAGCTTCTTGTTCTGCTTCTTCAGCAATATATACTGCTCGTTGTGCTTTTTGTTCAGCAATTTGCTTCTCTTCAACTGCTTTAGCAAATTCAGGAGAAAATGTTAAATCAATTACGCTAGTATCTAACACAAGAATGCCATATTTATCTAAACGAGAACCTAAAGCATTATCAAAGTCTGCTTTCAATTCTTCCCTTTGAGTAATAGCTTCTTCAACAGTTCTTCTCGCTGCAGCAATTTTAAAAGATTCTTGAGTTTGTGGTGCAATTACTTTGGCAACTAAATTTTGTAAAGTTCCTTGTTCTCTTCTAATTTTTACTACTAACATAGGGTCTAAGCGAAAGTTAATTGCAAAACTTGCTGATAATTGTTGTAAATCTTTTGTAGAACTTTGGGCTGGAACTTCAAATTTTTGCACAGTCACATCATAGATATCAACTTGAGAAATCAAGGGAGGTTTAAAGTGAATGCCTTCTAAGAGAGCGCCATCTCTAGCTTTACCTAAAATACTAATCACACCAGCTTGACCAGGATTAATAATGACAAAGGAATTGAAGCCAATTAGCAATACTAATGATGACACGGTTGCTAATATTACTGTTTGTAAACTTTGTTGTTGATTTTTCAATTTTTTTCTCCGAATTCTGAGATTATGATTTATTGGTATATTTTCTTTGTTAATCTTAGTTCAAATTGAAAATTACCATTCAAATTATATAATATTTTTAGACTTGTTTAATCAAGAAGAAGGAAGAAGGAAAAAGGAAGAAGAAAGGAGGAAAAAGGAAAGAGAAAAAAGTGAATCGGGACTCTAAACCTAACGAATTGTAAACAGCCTGTAGGTGGTGGAGTATTAAACCCAAAAAGAAAAAGATAATTACTACTTTTTTTGACTAATGTGCTTGCTCTTAAGTAATAGTATTTTTTTAACATTAATACTAAGTTTAAAAATAACAAAAGTTATGAAAAACTAAATAGGGTTTGCGCTCAAAAGTCTTTTAGTAGGGGTAGGAGACAGGAGACAACCCACCCCTCGCCCCTCCCCCTCCCAGGAGGGGGACAGGAGAAATGGGAAGTTAGAGGAGGTAGGAGCTAAGTTTTGTCCCAAGATTGTTCTGCCCAACTATACGCCTAAAATACTAACTTTTTGAGCGTGAAGAGCTGAAACAGGCGCACTTTTTTTGACCCAAAAAAGGCACTTGTCTTTATATGTCAATGCTTTTAGATTTAATCAGCAAGCCCTAAATACTCCCATTGAACAAATCATATTAGGAATAATTAATCTTGTTTAAATTTGTACTACTTTTACTTTTAAGAAAGCGATCACAATATACATATCCTAATTCTTTGCCTACATAGAGAGAGTAAGACAAAACTATTTGTCATTTATACTTCATATCATGTCCGTTTAATTAGCGATAAAAAACTTTCTTCTCCTTGTATTTCTTCTTTCCTTCTTTCCTTCTGACTCCTGACTCCTGACTCCTGACTCCTGAAATGCTATATTTATTTTTAATTCACAATAGCAAGTTTTCTAGGCATCAATCTTGCCAAAATTTGTTTTAGTACCATTGCTGTCCAATCAATATCTGCTTCCGTTGTTTCTCGTCCTAATGTTAGACGAATACCTCTAGTAGAAGCTTCTTCTGTATAACCCATTGCGAGTAATATTGGACTTGGAGTTACCTTTCCACTATGACAAGCTGAACCAGCACTAATACCAATTCCAGCCAGGTTTAACTGTCGCACCAAAGTTTTACCTGTAATTTTATCTTCCATTTCCCCTCTTTCAACTTCTGGGGGAACAATGCAGAAACTAACATGATGAGGCAGTCTGTGCCATCGATCCCCAGTAGAAATTACATAAGAAGTTTGTGCCATCTGTTCAAATAAGCGATCGCGCAATCTTATTAACCTTAATCTTTCTGTCGTCATTTCCTCATCCGCTAATTCTGCTGCTACTCCAAAACCAGCGATCGCTGCTACGGCCTGAGTACCAGAACGTAACTTCAATTCCTGGCCACCACCAGTCAATATTGGTACTAGCTCTACACCCTCTCTAATATAGAGCGCACCCGCACCTTGAGGACCATAAATTTTATGACTCGATAAAGATAATAAATCTACTGGTAGTTTTTGTACATTTATTGGTAAACGCCCTACTACCTGAACTGCATCAGTATGAAACAAAACCCCATGAGAACGACAAATATTACCTAGTTCCTCGATAGGTTGGAGAGTGCCTACTTCACTTTGACCATAAATTATTGATACTAAAACTGTATTTGGTTGTAATGCTGCTTGTAGTTGTTGAGGATCTACTCTTCCTTGGCGATCGACAGATAATCTTGTCACTTGCCAACCCCAATTTTCTAACATTCTTGCTGGTTGTGAAATCGCAGAATGTTCCACACTAGAAATAATGATATGTTGGGGTTTTTCATAGCAATGCGCCACGCCCATGATTGCCATATTATCAGCTTCAGTCCCTCCAGAAGTAAAAATAATTGACTCTGGCACTGTATGGATCAGATTAGCCACTTTTATTCTTGCCCTCTCGACTAATGTTGCCGACCTCTGGCCCCATGTATGTAAGCTAGATGGATTACCCCACTGTTGGGTAAAAGCCTGTTGCATAGCAGCGATCGCTTCTGGCCTTGTTGGTGTTGTGGCACTATAGTCTAGATAAATTTGCATCATGTCTATCCGTTTATATCATTAACTTCATACAATATAGTCAAAATATTGTCACAGAAGTTTTGACATAAAGGAGTGAAAAAGTAGTTCAATAATTAATAATTAGGGTCTGCTGAAAAAGTCTTATGGGTGAGGGTAGGAGACAACCCACCCCTAACCCCTCCCAACCCACCCCTAGCCCCTCCCAGGAGGGGAGGGGAAGACAGCTATACTGGATAAATGGGAATGTAGAGGAGGTAGGAGTAACAATTGTCAGAATGATTTTTCTGCCATAGTCTTGCCTAAAATACTAACTTTTTGAGCATAAAGAGCTGAAAAATTTGCACTTTTTAAAGGCCTCCAAAATGCTAAAGCCTTTATATGTCAATGCTTTTAGATTTAATCAGCAAGCCCTAATTAATTATTAATAATTAATAATTAATTGTTGAACACTTCCTTTAATATGATAAAATTAAAAAAGATAAAATGACAAATTTTTAAGGTAATTAAAATCGCCAGTTCGTTTTTCATCCACGCTTTAAAAAGATGTGGCTTTCAAACTCCCGTCCATCTTTCGTAAATTCCCAGATATTTTCTACACAATTCTCATAGGAATGCTATGTGCCTGAATTATTTTTAATGTGGCTATTGTAACTCAGATATTTCTATACTTTATAATAGTTAAATTCTAAAAAGTTACCGAATAATTAAGGTTTAAAGCCTCTCATGAGCAAGGAGAAAAAAGCGGTCGAGGGATGGCGAGGTCTCGAAGCCATATACATGATACCAAGAGAAGAAAAAATTTTCCTGTCTCGTCAATCCTCTTCTTTTCAAGGAGAAGTAATTATTAATTATTAATTATTAATTATTAATTATTAATTATTAATTATTAATTATTAATTGATTGAATAGCTACTTAGGTTTACAAACATTATAATCTTCATGTGACATAACTTTCTGTGGTATAACAAAACTCCCATAATCTTGACAAATCATTCTATAGTTGCGGGTAACAGGTATACTTACTATGAAACGATTATGGCGGAGCCGTTTACCTCCAAATTCTCGATAGCTTTGATTATCATTTAATGCAGAAATAATTGCCCTAGCTTTGACAACTACATAATCAGGTAAACCTCTCAAGTCTATCAAATCGCCATCGAAAGAAGCTTCCCACTCTAACTTTTTTTCTCGCTTTTCCGCTATTTCTTCATCAACTCTTTGCTTTGCCATCTCCTGTTGTTCACAGCGATGGCATTTTCTCCCATATCCTTTATGGCCACACGGAAAAGTCCTTTTTCTTTTCGGCATAAAACAGCAAAGTTAGTTTTTACCAAGTTCTCTGAGCTTTGTTCAATGTTTTTTCCAGACCTGATTGAAAAATCCACAAACTATTTATTAAACTTCAGTCGGGTTATAGTCCACTCTAAATTTTACATTATCGGCCATTATTACACAATATTCAAATAAACCTGTTGTGACATACTCCCAAACTAAGCTTTCGCTATAGTGTGGGCTTCTCGTTTCGTAGTCCTGCCACTGCATCGGACAAGCGCGTGCTTTAAGGACGGGATGCCCCGTCGCCCTATTTTTTATATTTATTGCTGCATTCAAGTCGCGGTCTATTAAAATACCGCAGTGTGGGCAAGAATGAGTTCGTATGTTTAATTCTTTCGGAACTTTTTTACCGCAATTCGAGCAATCTTGGCTGGTATTTTGAGGATTCACTGCTATGGTTTTCTGTCCAGCATTTCCGGCTTTGACAGTCAAAATAGTTAGAAATTGGCCCCATCCAGCATCATTAATTGATTTACTCAAACGGGTCTTTGCTAGCCCTTTAATATTTAAGTTTTCATGGGCGATAACTTCAGCTTTTGATAACAATTTATTGGCTGTTTTAAAATGAAAATCTTTACGCTTGTCAGCTACTTTTTTATGTTTTTTAGCTACAGCTAGAATAGCTTTTAACCATCTTTTGCTACCTTTCTTTTTACGGGATAAGCGTTTTTGTAGAGTCTTTAATCGCTTCTGAGATGAACGATAATATTGAGGAATGGGAACCGACTCTCCTTCACTTGTTACGAAGAATTCCTTCAGTCCCATATCGATTCCTAGAGTATTTTCTGTTGTCGGTTCGACATCAGGGAAATAGGGAACCGATTTATCTTCTAAGGATAGCGTGACATAATAGCCATCAGCTTTACGGCTAATAGTAACGGTTTTGATTTGAAAACCTGACGGCAATGGTCTATGTTGAATCAACTTTATTTTACCAATTTTAGGTAAATTAATCTTATTTTCTTCAATACAGTTTTGTTTGATTTGAGGATAAGTAAAACTACGATAACGTCCTTTTCCTTTAAACCTTGGTTTCCCTAATCTAGTTCCTTTTTTGTCTGCTTTCAACCATCTATCAAAGGCAAGTTTTACTCGTTTTATGCAATCCTGTAATACTTGAGAATGAATCAGTTTGTAGTCAGGAAACTTGTCTTTTGTATTGACCAAATCTTTTTTTTGAGAGTAATAATCTGGATTATCTCTGAGTCTTGGAATTGGCATCACCAAGGGGCAGGCATTAACCGGACAGCGATTTTCGTCCCACCACGAGAACCGCTCGCCTAACCTATAGTTGTACTGCCGACGCAACAATTCCAACCACATTTCTATGGTGGCCAACTGTTCTTTATTGGGCCTTAATTTATATTGGTAGGCAGTGCGCATGGTGGAAAATTTCCGGGGTTATAGCAATATAATATACAAGTTTTTTAACCAGAGAGAAAGCTTCTGCTGGGATATTTACCCATTTAATGGGCATCGAATCTATTCAATTGGCCGCCGATTCATCTCACGCTCCTCTTTAAAATTATGGTGTGAGGCTTCTCGACGGTTTAGCTAAAATTAAAATAGAAATATTTAAGATTAAGGCCACTGCTTGAATCAGGATTAGGTATTACATTTTAGGTGGCACGTAAGCTTTTTCACCTACAACCTACGACCTTCTTCAGTGGTCAGCTTTTTCATCTATAAGTCTACAACTTTCTTGAAGTGTTATTTTTTTCTACTAAACTGCGCTTTGGTTATATTTTACTACTGGGCCTGATTCTCACTGCTTGTCAGAATATAAATTCGCAGTTAGTTGCTCAACTTCCCCAGTTACCACAAGACCCCTTAATTGAAGTTTATTTTAATCAGTCCCAAGCTTCAACCTATACTGAGTCCACTCGCCAGCAAACAAGGTTAGGAGATAATCTTGAACAAATAATCATTGATACTATTACTAATGCTACTTCTAGTGTAGATGTGGCGGTTCAAGAGTTACGTTTACCTGCCATTGCTCAAGCTTTGGTCGAACGTTATCAAGCAGGTATAGAGGTACGAGTAATTATTGAAAACACCTACAATCGTTCTTGGGGGAGCCTAACTGAATTTGAAGTAACTCAACTGTCTGAACGGGAACAGGAACGCTACAAAGAATTTTTTCAGATAGCTGATAATAACATGGATGGTCATCTTAGTCAAGATGAAATTAATAGCAGTGATGCTCTTGTCATGTTAACTAATGCAGGGGTTCCCTTGATTGATGATACTGCCGATGGTTCTAAGGGTAATGGCCTTATGCACCACAAATTTGTAGTTGTGGATGGTCAAACTACTATTGTTACTTCAGCTAACTTTACTAATAGCGGTATTCATGGAGATTTTTTAGAATCTATGAGTAGAGGAAATGCTAATAATCTTTTAAAAATAGAAAGTTCTGAATTAGCTGAACTATTCACAGAAGAATTTAACCTAATGTGGGGAGATGGACCTGGTGGAAAACAAGATAGTACATTTGGTATAAAAAAAACATTTAGACCTGTCAGACAAATATTTATTGGAGATACGAAAGTGGCAGTAAAGTTTTCTCCTATTTCTAGTACTAAATCTTGGCAGCAAAGTACCAATGGTTTAATTAATCAAACATTAGAATTAGCACAAAAATCTATTGATTTATCCCTCTTTGTATTTTCATCACAACAATTAGTTAATACCCTAGAAAATCAATCTCAAAAAGGAGTATTAATTCAAGGTTTAATCGATCCGAGTTTTGCTTATCGTTATTATAGTGAAGGGTTAGATATGATGGGTATTGCTCTGGCTAATAAATGCAAATATGAAGCAAATAATCGGATTTGGGAAAAACCAATTTTTACAGTAGGAGTACCAAATTTACCCCCTGGCGATCGCCTGCATCACAAATTCGGAATTATTGATAATTCCATTGTCATAACTGGTTCTCACAATTGGACTGAAACAGCTAATAAAAACAATGATGAAACTGTATTGATAATTGAAAATTCTACAGTAGCAGCTCATTTTGACCGTGAATTTCAAAGACTTTATCAAACAGCTACTCTGGGTGTACCATCCTGGTTGATTAAAAAAGTAGAGAAACAACAAGAAGAATGTGGCGATCTATTAACAGAAACTCAAAATCCGACAATAGATACTAACACTAAAATTAATCTCAATACAGCTACTGCTAAAGAATTGGAAACATTACCTGGTATTGGACCAAAATTAGCAGAGCGGATTATTCAAGCTAGACAAAATAAACCTTTTACATCTTTAGACGACCTAGACCAGGTGCCAGGAATTGGACCTAAAATATTAGAGCAGTTAAGCGATCGAGTTACCTGGTAAGTTCAACAATTAATAATTAATAATTAATAATTAATAATTATGGCTGACTGGTCTAATCTCAAAGCACTGGTAAATAAAAGAATAATTATTCCTCCTGCTTTCCCTGTCTTCCCACACTTCCCACACTTCCACACTCCTAACCCCCCCACACTTTGTTTTTTTCAGCAAACCCTACATAGATTTTGGCCAATGAGGTGTAAAACTAGAAAAGTTTCACAGCATCTGGCCTCCTGACTACTTGCTCTTATACCAATTTGAAAAAAGAATGTTACAAATAGTTTCAAACTTTAGATGTCGAATAATTTGCTGAAATTACTGAAGCATCAAAGTTTTGAGCTATAAAATCTGACTTTTAACTTTTGACTTTTAACTTTTAACTTTTGACTTTTAATATCAAATCCGTTTAATTGGACATAAAAAAATTCTTCAATCGTCATAACTATGCTCATCTTTGTAATTCTTTCTCCTCCTGACTCCTGACTCCTGACTCCTGACTCCTCCTAACTTAACCATTCTA
>NZ_JAAHHG010000380.1 GCF_010692555.1 Okeania sp. SIO3B5
TGCCGTAGGTTTAGGAGTGAGACGAAAGGAGACTTAATCGCAGGGGCTTAAAATTCCTGAGATTGATATGTGTGAGACAGTAGTAATTTCTATATCTTTATATATATTGTAGTGGTTGATAACCTGCCTGACCTACTTAAAAGGTCGTAGAAACAATATAAATTTTCTATTATATGTACTAGCGGTAGTTCAGGTAATCAGACAAACTACAGAACTTATAATGTTTGCGTTTGTCTGCCTGTAAAATCGGAAAGCCTCTACAAAAAAATCAGAATTTATCCGCCTTGGATAAGACGCGAAGCCTTCGTGTAAGTCAAAGAGACGCAACTATTAACCAAAAACCTTGTTAAACCTATCCATTTCCTTGACTTTTGAGATTTTGAACGCTCAAAAATCAACTTAAATCTGGTAAGATATAGGAAACAATGCCTTTTGGAAACAGTTCGGTAAATTTTAGCTGCCAGGCGAAGTTAGCTCGGATACCAGCACTACCCTTGGTGAAAACGATTCTTCTGTTATCAAAGGAGAAGAAAGGTCTCGGACGCGCTAGTTCTTTAAGGATTAGCTTTGCAGCTCATCTGCCTTTACTGTTACGGTAATGCCATACTATTATCAAAGATTTTCAGTGATGAATAGATTTGATAAGGTTAAATGTTGCACTAAGCAGAGGTACTTCACTATACCCAACTAGGGAGAAAAGGAACAGGCATTTTGCCTTTAATTCTGTCGTCGATCTTCAGGTTAAAACCTAGCCGTTGAGAACATACAGACACTACTGAAATGTTAGCTACTAACTCTAATGCTATCAGGTTAGTAGAGACTGTGATTGGCAAAGGCATACTGCCCTACCAAATAACTACAGGTTTATAGTTAGCAAGGGCTGTTTAACAATTGATAATGAACAATGAATAATGGATAATTACCTCTCCTTGAAAGAAGAGGATTGAACTTAAGGAAAATATTTTCTTTTAATTTTCTTCATAAATGAAGAGGTATTAGACCAAATTAAGTAATTATCAATTATCAATTATCCATTGATAAGCAGCTATAGTTGAGCATAAATCTGCCTCCAAGTTGGGTAACAAAACCAGATGTAAAATAATTTACTTAGGAGAATTAATGGATTTATCGTTTGCAAATTTAGGAATTTCACAAGAGCGTGTAAATCATCTGGAAACAATTGGTTTTACTGAACCTACTCCGATTCAAGTCCAAGCAATACCTCATTTGCTGGAAGGAACCGATATTGTAGGTCAAGCCCAAACAGGAACAGGTAAAACCGCAGCGTTTTCGTTACCCATATTGGAGAGAATTGACCTGGAGACAAAGGCAGTTCAAGCTTTAATTTTGACTCCCACTCGTGAGTTAGCGCTGCAAGTTACAGAAGCGATTCGTCAAATTGCTGGTTTGGATAGCAAGGGTCCAACTAAACATCGATTACACGTTTTAACTGTTTATGGCGGTCAATCTATCGAACGTCAGGTTCAGCGCCTTCAACGAGGTGTTCAGATTGTAGTAGGAACCCCAGGACGAATTATCGATATGCTGAATCGCAATAGTTTAAAACTAGATAGTTTGAAAATGATGGTTCTAGACGAAGCTGATGAAATGTTGAGTATGGGTTTTATTCAGGATGTAGAAAGAATTTTGGATGCAGCACCCACTGAACATCAAACAGCTTTCTTCTCTGCTACCATGGACTACTCAATCAAGAAACTGGTGAATAAATATTTGCGATCGCCAGTAACAGTCAAAGTTGCTCAACAAAAGACAACTCCGAAGCGAATTTCTCAGATTGCTTACATGGTGCCTCGTGGTTGGCCGAAAGCCAAAGCCTTACAGCCAGTTTTAGAACTCGAAGACCCAGAAGCAGCTTTGATATTTGTGCGGACAAGGCAAGCTGCGGCGGAACTAACAAACCAATTACAGTCAGCAGGTCATAGTGTTGATGAATATCATGGTAACTTGAATCAATCCCAACGGGAACGGTTGCTAAGTCGCTTTCGCAATCAACAAGTACGTTGGGTAGTGGCAACTGATATTGCAGCTCGTGGTTTAGATGTGGATCATTTAACCCACGTGATTAACTACGATTTACCTGATAGTGTGGAAAATTATGTTCACCGTATTGGTCGTACTGGTCGTGCAGGTCGTGAAGGTACAGCGATTTCGTTGATTAATCCTTTAGATAAGCGGAAGTTGCGGTTGATAGAACGTCATCTGCGTCAACGTTTGGACACTCGCTCGATTCCTAAGCGGTCTCAAATTGAAGCCCGACAGTTGCAGAAGTTACAGGGTAAGGTACGAGATGCTCTGAGTGGGGAACGGATGGCTTCTTTCTTACCATTAATTGCTCAGTTAGGTGAAGAGTATGACCCCCACGCGATCGCTGCTGCAGCTTTACAGATAGCTTATGATGAAACTCGTCCTGCTTGGATGGGGCCTGATTATGCTCAGGAGGAAGACATTCCTGTCTATGAAACTCCCAAACCAAAGCCAAAGCCACGTTCTCCTAAGATTCGTCATCAAAAACCTTCTCCTAAAAATCAGAAGAAAAATGGTGATAATATTGTAGAAGAGGCTTCTGTTTCAGGCAATAATTAAGTTATTTATTTCTGGCTGAAATAGTCGAATAATAATTCGAGCTTCAACCGGGATAAGCCCCACGCCGTTTGCAAAGAATGGCCTAGGAAAACGTAACGTCGGCGTGGGAAGAATCCTGGCCTTAACCATTGGGTGTAGCCTGAAAGTCTATATACTTTTTCAACTATGAAGTATACTTACCAATACCGTATATATCCAGCAAACGTGCCAGAAGTTGATGCTAAACAACTGGCTCAGAATTTGTCGGTATTGGTACAACAGAATGCTAGGAGAACGTTTTAACTGGTGGGAGCAAAACAGATGTCCTATAAATGCTTGTCCTCTAATTTGTCATTTACCTGAATTAAAAGACAAACCAAATTACTATAACCAGAAGAAGCAATTACCAGAACTGAAAAATACTATAGTAGAGGTCAAAAACTCAGGCGAGCATCTGGATTTTTCCCAAGTTTATTCAACAGTTTTGCAGGATGTCTGTAAAAGAGTAGAAACAACATTTTCGCTTATTTGTAGCAGGTGATAGTAAAGGTAATCGTAGTGGCAAACCGAGATTTAAAAGTCAATCTAGATATCGTTCATTGAACTTTCAAGAGTGCCGATGATTCTTGGTTAAAATTTTCATCAATTAATAGTAAATGGTTATATATATCAATTCCTAAAACAGGTTTAATAAAAGTCAGAACTCATAGAGCAATACCAGAGCTAGCCAAAATTAAACAAATTTCATTAACCAAAAAAACTGATGGTTGGTGGATAAATTTAAGCTTAGAGGATAAGTCAGTCCCTGAGTTGAAAACTGACAAGATTCAACCTACATGGGAAAACTCAATAGGTTTAGATGCTGTCCTAGACAAAGATATTTATCTAGCCACATCAGAAGGAAGTAAACTATCTTCTGTGAAACCTTTAAGAAGTAATCAAGAAAAACTAGCTAAAGTCTCCCAACGCAAGAACAAACGTAAACATGGCAGTAAAGCTAGACGAAAACTAGCAAAACGCGAAAGTAAAATCCATCAAAAAATAGCCAGAAGCCGTAAAGATTTCCAGTACAAAACAGCTTACAAATTAATTAAAACAGGTAAAAAAGTATTTTTCCATGAGAAATTAAATCTCACAGGTTTAACTCGCAGAACCAGAGCAAAACAAGATGAAGATGGAAAGTATTTGCCTAATGGTCAATCGTCCAAGTCTGGATTAAATAAATCCTGGCTAGATGCTGCATTTTGTCAATTCTTTGAAGTTCTGGGTCAGGTAGCCGAAAAAGCTAACGCTAGAGTGATAGAATGCAAACCAAATTATACATCTCAATTGCTTTGTTATAGAGATGAAATAGTGTTTACCGATTGCAGTATCAGAGAATATTTTGATGAGGAATTACAGTTAAAAATTGATAGAGATATAAATGCTGCTATCAATTTGAAACGAGTCGGGCTGGACTTGTTCGGTGACTATAAACCGCCGTCGAAACAAAGTGGTTATAGCTAAATCTAAAACCACTTCTGTTTCTCAGGAAGTTCTGACCGTCTTTAAAAGGCATCAGAAGCCTACACATAAAGCAGATGCATCGGTGTAGGTAAGTCACAGATGTGAGTGATCGCGTCTCTGAATTTTTTTCAGGAAGAGGTAAGAAGGAAAAGTATTGCGTTCTCTAAGTTTTACGCTTTTTACCTGCCTGTGTTCTTTGCATGGACTGGTATATTAATTGTTAATTATCAATTGTTGAACTCAACATATCTCGTACTGCCATTAAAATTTTCCCTAATTTATTTTCCCCACTACCATCTTTTCTTTGACCCCAATATAAATCAACAGGAGACCTATAAACAATTTCTTCATTTCCAGTAGACAGTAATATTTCTCGAATTTCAGAATTAGTAGCAAATTTGTTGAATACTGCCTTTTGCATAATCTCATATTTTACCTGTTCCCAATCTGAACGTAATGGGCGGTTGCGATCGCCTCCCAGATTTGCTGCTTCCCCTGGTGTTGCTCCTAAACGAATTTCATCAGCATCAGGCATACCTGGAAATTTTTGAGCTTGAAAATAATGTTCGCTGGTTGGCCACCAATAACCATCTAATTCAAAACCATGAGCAGAACAATTGGAAAAACAACCGTATCTGCTGAGAGTGCTATAAAATGAAATTGCCATAATTTCTCTAACTTTCTCTAATGTCAAAAACATCATCATTTGAAATTCTAAGTTCTCAACAGTTTATTCAATGGTTGAATACTGAGAAAGTTAGTTTAGCATTTACTACTTATCAATCTAATCGACTTTTTTTCATCGGCATTAAACCTGACGGTAGTTTGTCTGCTACTATGCGGACTTTCGATCGCCCTATGGGACTTTATGCTACTTCCTCTGACAGCTTAACTATGGCCACTCGCTACCAGGTCTGGCAATTGGAGAATATGGTGGAAAAAGGTCAAGTTTTTCAGCAGCGAGACAAAATGTATGTTCCTCGCCGTAGTTGGTTGACTGGCCAATTAGATGCCCACGATATTGTTGTTGCTCCATGGGAAAACAATGATGGACAAATTATTTTTGTTAATTCTCTGTTTAGCTGTTTGGCAACTTTGAGCGATCGCTACAGTTTTGCTCCTCTATGGAAACCATCTTTTATCTCTAAACTTGCTCCTGAAGACCGATGTCATTTGAATGGGTTAGCTATAGTTGATGGAAAACCTGGTTATGTTACGGCTTGCGGGCAGTCGGATGTGGTGGATGGATGGAGGGATAAACGGCGCGATGGAGGTTGTGTTATCCATGTTCCTAGTAAAGAGGTTATTGCCACAGGACTTTCGATGCCCCACTCTCCCCGTTTTTACCAGGATAAACTCTGGTTGCTAAATTCGGGCATGGGAGAATTTGGCTATTTAGATTTGAAAACGGGACAATTTCAACCAATTGCTTTTTGTGGGGGATATTTGCGGGGGTTGACATTTTGGCAAAATTATGCTGTGGTGGGTTTGTCTAAACCCAGAGAACAGACTTTTTCTGGTTTAGCTCTCCAGGAAAGGTTGACACAAAAGGGAGCTGAAGCTTTTTGTGGGTTGCACATCATTGATTTGCATACTGGAGATATTGTTCATTGGTTGCGGATAGAAGGAATTATTGTTGAATTGTACGATGTGGCAGTTTTGCCTGGAGTCCAATATCCCGGTTGTATTGGTTTGCAACAAGAGGATGAGTTGAGGCGAGTGGCAACCCGCGATCTAAGCCTGGAAGTTTAATCTTTCGCTTAATCTGATTTGATGGCGGGTAGTTGAGGAAACTATCTGGTCTGTTGATTGAAATCTCGGTCAGGGTGTGAATTTAGAAAAATCACAAATCTTTTGGAAAAACAAAAAACGATAAAAACTAATGTCCACTATTAAAATTACCCAAACCGGAACCCCTAATGAAGCTGGTGCAGTAGCAGCAACTTTCACCATAGACAGAGATACAGACACAGCAGGAGATATTACAGTATTCTTCACCATCTCTGGCACTGCTACTCAAAACATCGACTACGACATTCAAGGGGTGCGTACCATAAATGGCACAGTGCCCACTGTCACCTTCAATGGAGAAACAGGCAGCGTCGTCATTCCCGATGGACAAACCAGCGTCGATATCCAAATAGTACCCAGGGATGATACCGTAAGCGATGCCGCAGAAACAGTCACCCTCACCCTGACAGAAGAACCCACAGGAGCGCCCCAAGAGTATGATGTTAGTCCTACTCCAGGGGATGAGACGGCAACTGTGACAATTGTGGATAATACTAACCCCAGTTCTAAAGTAGTGGGAGCAAATGAGAAAATCATCTCTACCAATGCTGATTTTGCCCAATCAGTATTTGCAGCGGATGTGGATGGTGATGGGGATGTGGATGTTCTCAGTGCTTCACGCTTTGATGACAAAATAGCTCTGTACCTCAACGATGGTAGCAATAATTTCACAGAAGAGGTAATTTCCACTAATGCAGATGCTGCCTTTTCAGTATTTGCAGCGGATGTGGATGGCGATGGAGATGTAGATGTTCTCAGTGCTTCATATAGTGATGACAAAATAGCCCTGCACGTCAACGATGGCAGTAATAATTTCACAGAACAGGTCATTTCTACTAATGCTAATGGTGCCAATTCAGTATTTGCAGCAGATGTGGATGGTGATGGCAATCTAGATGTTCTCAGTGCTTCATTTGATGACGACAAAATAGCCCTGTACCTCAATGATGGCAGCAATAATTTCACAGAACAGACCATTTCTACTAATGCTAATGGTGCCAATTCAGTATTTGCAGCAGATGTGGATGGTGATGGGGATGTAGATATTCTCAGTGCTTCGTTATATGACAACAAAATAGCCCTGTACCTCAATGATGGCAGCAATAACTTCACAGAACAGACCATTTCTACTAATGCTAATGGTGCCAATTCAGTATTTGCAGCAGATGTAGATGGAGATGGGGATCTAGATGTTCTCAGTGCTTCATTTGATGACGACAAAATAGCCCTGTACCTCAATGATGGCAGCAATAATTTCACAGGACAGACCATTTCTACTAATGCTAATGGCGCCAATTCAGTATTTGCAGCAGATGTGGATGGTGATGGGGATGTAGATATTCTCAGTGCTTCGTTATATGACAACAAAATAGCCCTGTACCTCAATGATGGCAGCAATAACTTCACAGAACAGACCATTTCTACTAATGCTGATGCTGCAACCTCGGTATTTGCAGCAGATGTGGATGGTGATGGGGATCTAGATGTTCTCAGTTCTTCACTGCGTGACAAAAAAATCGCCCTGTATGAAACAGTCTCACTCCCCCCATCAGGGGTTGATATTGACACTGGGTCAAGCGATATCCTCAATGTCCCCTTAGTTAGCATCATTGCCACAGAAACTCCTGCAGCAGAAGCCGAAGCCACCCCAGGCATTTTCACTATAGACAGAGGTACAGAAACAGCAGGAGATATTACGGTATTCTTTACCATCTCTGGCACTGCTACTCAAAACATCGACTACGACATTCAAGGGGTGCGTACCATAGAAGGCACAGTGCCCACCGTCACATTTAATGGAGAAACAGGCAGTGTTGTGATTCCCGATGGACAAACCAGCGTCGATATCCAAATAGTACCCAGGGATGATACCGTAACCGATGCCGACGAAATAGTCACCCTCACTCTGACAGAAGAACCCACAGAAGCGCCCCAAAAGTATGATGTGAGTCCTACTCCAGGGGATGAGACGGCAACTTTGACAATTGTGGATAATACTAACCCCAGAGCTAAAGCAGTGGGGGCAAATGAGAAAATCATCTCTACCAATGCTGATGGAGCTTCTTCAGTATTTGCAGCGGATGTTGATAGAGATGGGGATGTGGATATTCTCAGTGCTTCACTCTCTGATGACAAAATAGCCCTGTACCTCAACGATGGCAGCAATAACTTCACAGAACAGGTCATTTCTACTAATGCTGATGCTGCCACCTCGGTATTTGCAGCAGATGTTGATGGAGATGGGGATGTAGACGTTCTCAGTGCTTCAGAGAACGAGGATAAAATAGCTCTGTACCTCAACGATGGCAATAATAACTTCACAGAACAGACCATTTCTACTAATGCTGATGGTGCCATCTCGGTATTTGCAGCAGATGTGGATGGTGATGGGGATGTGGATGTTCTCAGTGCTTCATTCTATGACGAGAAAATAGCTCTGTACCTCAACGATGGCAATAATAACTTCACAGAGCAGACCATTTCTACTAATGCTAATGTTGCCCGCTCAGTATTTGCAGCAGATGTAGATGGAGATGGGGATGTGGATGTTTTAAGTGCTTCAGATGATGACAACAAAATAGCTCTGTACCTCAATGATGGCAGCAATAACTTCACAGAGCAGACCATTTCTACTAATGCTAATAGTGCCTTTTCAGTATTTGCAGCAGATGTGGATGGAGATGGGGATGTAGACGTTCTCAGTGCTTCATTCTCTGACGACAAAATAGCTCTGTACCTCAACGATGGCAGCAATAACTTCACAGAACAGGTCATTTCTACTAATGCTGATGGTGCCATCTCGGTATTTGCAGCAGATGTGGATGGAGATGGGGATGTAGATGTTCTCAGTGCTTCATTCTATGACGAGAAAATAGCTCTGTACCTCAATGATGGCAGCAATAACTTCATAGAACAGACCATTTCTACTAATGCTGCTCGTGCCATCTCGGTATTTGCAGCAGATGTGGATGGTGATGGGGATGTAGATATTCTCAGTGCTTCAGCCTATGAGGACAAAATCGCCCTGTATGAAACAGAAGGGGTTGGTATTTGTACTGTGGAATTGCCACCTACACAAGAAATCATTGGCACTGAGTCAAGGGATACCCTCAATGGCACAAGTAGACAAGATAGCATTTTTGGCTTGGGTGGTAACGATGTAATTAATGGTTTAGATAATAACGATGTTTTATTTGGCAATCAAGACCTAGATACTATCAACGGAGATGCAGGTGACGACACAATTTTTGGTGGTAAAGATGACGATTTAGTTTTTGGTAACATAGGCGAAGATTTACTGAGGGGAGATAGAGAGAGTGACTCTGTTTTTGGTCAGGAAGGTGACGACACAATTTTTGGTGGCAAAGATGACGATCTAGTAGATGGGGGTGTTGGTAACGATTCAATATCAGGCGATCTAGGTAGCGACACCTTAATTGGAGGTCAAGGAATAGATACCCTGTCTGGTGGTGATGATGCTGATATTTTTGAGTTAGCTGTTGACGAAGGTTTTGATCTAATCACCGACTTTGTGCCACAACAAGATTTAATTCTGCTGGACAAAAGTACATTCACTGCCATTACCAGCGAACCAGGAGTAGGATTTAGTGTAGTAGGGGAATATGCAGTAGTCACAAGTGACCAAGCAGCAGAAACCTCGGATGCAATAATTACTTATAATAGTGACAATGGTAATTTATTCTATAATCCAAATGGTAGTGAAACAGGTTTCGGCAGTGGAGGGCAGTTTGCCACATTGACAAATATCCCAGTGTTGGAAGCAGAAGATTTTGTATTGAGAGGTTAATACTGTTTCACGGAAGTTATATCAAATCCGGTTAAACAGCCATAGAATGGTTAAGTTAGGAGGAGTAAGGAGTCAGGAGTCAGGAGTCAGGAGGAGAAAGAATTACAAAGATGAGCATAGTTATGACGATTGAAGAATTTTTTTATGTCCAATTAAACGGATTTGATATTAAAAGTCAAAAGTTAAAAGTTAAA
>NZ_JAAHHG010000381.1 GCF_010692555.1 Okeania sp. SIO3B5
TCAGTGATAAAAAACTTTTTCTCATGAGCGCCTTTTCTTCCCTTCTGCCTCCCCCTCCTGGGAGGGGTTAGGGGTGGGTTGCCTCCTGCCTTCGGACCTCCAAAGTGTAAGTATTCAACCGGACATGATATAACACGGATTTATTCTGTTGCGTAGTATCTACTTAGAATCCCCTCGGCAACAGCTGCGGGGAGTAGTCAATATTCCATATCTACCTTGCATTGGATCTATAGCAGTCGCCATTACTGTATTTGACATATTAAAAGCTTAAAACTCAGACAACGCCAGATTTTTCTTTTTTCCTTCTTTCTTCTTCTTTCTTCCTTTTTCCTTCTGCATTATATAATACTATTTTCAGGTAGACTCTATCAAGCTCAAGGGAAAAAAATTATGACCAAAACTGATTTTAAATCATCCCAAAAATTAACATTTTTAACAACATTAGACAATAATAATAGCCAAAGCATCTCCGTGTCTAACGGAATTTTTAGTATATTTTCTGCATTTCCAGAATTTGACCGTGGCAACAGAATGTATAACATGGGCAGATACGAGTCAGCCATATCTTACTATGAAAATGCGGTTAAAATTAAGCCAGACTGGGCTGTAGGTTGGTTAAAATTAGGTCATTGTTTCTATAAACTACAAAAATATGAGCAAGCAATAGAGGCTTATAAGCGATCGCTATCTATCAAGTCAAACGATGATGAAGCCTGGAATTGTTACGGTGTAGTATTATCTAATTTAAAGCAGTATGAAGAAGCGATCGCTTGCTTTGATAAAGGAATAAAAGTTAACCAAAATAATTATGAACTCTGGTACAATAAAGGTGTTATTTTAGCTGAATTTAAACAGTATCAAGTTGCCACCCATTGCTACAAAAAAGCACTGAAAATACAACCGATGATGGGAGAAATTTGGTATGCTCAAGGGCAAGCTTTATTAAGTGTGGAAAAATATGCTGAAGCATTAGCTGCTTATGATTG
Source organism: Okeania sp. SIO3B5 (assembly GCF_010692555.1). Lineage (GTDB taxonomy): Bacteria > Cyanobacteriota > Cyanobacteriia > Cyanobacteriales > Microcoleaceae > Okeania. Next base: position 987 of record NZ_JAAHHG010000381.1, read on the forward strand.
TGCTGTAAAATTGCAGCCTGATAATTATCATATTTGGTTAAATAGAGGATTAGCTTTAGTTGAAACCTACCGTTATGCAGAAGCAGTAGCTAGTTACGACCACGCAATAGAATTACAACCCGATAATTATTTGGCTTGGTTTAACCGAGGAATTGCTCAAAGCAAACTACACAAATATCACGATTCAGTCTCTTCTTTTAATAAAGTAATTAAATTAAATCCAGATGATTATGAAGCTTGGTTTTATAAGGGATTAGCTTTAAAAAATCATTGGAAAGAAGGAGGAATTGCTTGTTTTGATAAAGCAATTAATCTTAATCCTAATTTACCGGAAGCTTGGATTAGTCGTGGTCATACTTTATTGGATTTATTTAAGTATGATGAGGCGTTAGAATCTTTTAATCAAGCAATTACAATTAATTCTAATTATCCAGAATCTTGGTTGGGTAGAGGTAAAGCATTCATGGCACTTAGTAAGTACAATGAAGCTCTTATTGCCTATGGTAATGCTATTACTACCCAACCAGATTTTTTAGAAGCTTGGAATTGTCGAGGAGAAGCATTAGAAAAACTCCAGCAGTACGAAACAGCATTAGCTGCTTATGACAAAGTAATAGAAATGAGCGTTAAACAAGGAGTTTCTGTTGCTAAAGTAGGTTTACAAAGAGGAGCTGCTTTAGAAAAGTTACAAAAATATTCTCAAGCAATAGCAGCTTATGATTTGGTCATAGCGAAACAGCCTCATAATTTTGATGCTTGGTTACAACGAGGATTATGTTTAGCAAAAATGGGAAACGACCGAGAGGCTGCTACAAGTTATGATCGAGCTATTAAGATTTGGCCTAATAATTATCAAGCTTGGTCAGAATTAGCTAAGATTATGGAAAAGTTAGAGCAGTATGAAGAAGCGATCGCTGCCTATGACCAAATAGTTTCTTTAAGACCAGGTAATCATCAAATATGGTTTAAAAGAGGATTAATTTTGGAAAAATTAGGATATATTCAAGAAGCAGTTATTTCTTACAATATAGCGTTGGAAATTAAGCCTGATTACCAAGAAGCACTTAATAGAAAAAGTCAGTTAAGGATGCAAGGTTAATTCAACAATTAATAATTAATAATTAATAATTAATAATTAATAATTACCTCTCCTTTCAAAGAAGAGGATTTACTAACCATGATTTTTTTTCTTTTTATCCCCTTAAAATAGGAGGCTTTCAACCACAATTTTTCGGTAAAACTAATTTAATTTTGCTTATCAAATATTGTATTCATCTGTCTAAAAATACTTGCACGACTACGATGAAAAATATTTTTTTTTAACAAACAGAATATTTAGTTATGAAGCAGTATTGCCAATAGTTTTACGGTTTTTAGAGCTATTTTCTTGTAATAAATCTGCCCAAGACCAAGCAAAACTGACAATCATAGCTTTAGCTATTGCATTCATCTGTTCTTTGTTATAATTTTTGGGAGTTTGTTGTGCTTCTTTAGGTGTATTATTATTCATTTTGATTTATCTCCTCACTTTAAAACCCATACTTATAGATACAACTTCTATGAACTCTTGTCCGCAAAAATATAACTGTGACAATTAATAAACTGGATAGTGATATAGATCATCAAAAAATTACTGAAATATCAGTTGATAGATTTTTCTAATAGTAAATATATTGAAATAAAAATGTGCTAACCGTATGAAATTATTAAAGTAGGGATTTTGCACAAGTTAAGTAGAAGAATTACGAACTTTTAAGTACTTGCATTATGCCAATTCAAAATCTGGTTAAATACAGCTTCACAATAAGCTAAATCCGGTTTAATTAAATAGCTTATATTATGTCCGGTAGCATCGGTGTAATTAGATGGGGAGATGCTGGGGTGGGGAGATGGGGAGATGGGGAGATAGGGAGATGGGGGGATGGGGAGATGGGGAGATAGAGAAATATTTGGTAATCGTTGAAGATGGAATATTTTTTTATACCGAATTAAACTGATTTGATATTATATCATGTCCGGTTGAATCGTTATCAATAAACGACGGAGGAGTCAGGAGGGAAGAAAGAAGGAAGAAGCAAGAAAAAAGAGAAAGAAGCAGAGGGCAGAAGGCAGAAGGAAAAGAAAGGTTCAAAGAGAGAAGGTTTTTTATCACTAACTGTTTTTAAGTAGGCTTTTGGTTTAGATTAAGCAAAATAATCAGGCAATATTAATTATTCGTTCTAGGCAGGTGATTAACAAAAATCACTAACTATAAACTATCATAGATATTGTTTGATTCACTAATTTCACTGACTTAATTATTTAGGAGTACATCACAAGATGCAATATAAATTATTAGGAAAAAGTGGACTTAGAGTATCAGAACTCTGCTTGGGTACAATGACTTTTGGCGAAGACTGGGGTTGGGGTTCTTCTCAAGAAGAAAGCCAAAGAATTTATCAAGTCTTCCGTGAAGCTGGCGGTAATTCTATTAATACTACCAATATTTACACTAACGGTACAAGTGAGAAATTTCTTAGTTAGATGAACAATATAAATCTACGTCAACATCATAACTTTCTATAGCAATCAGGAATCAAATGAGGAAAATGTTAGTAAATCTAATTTTGCACAAAAAATGAATAAAAATAATCAAAATGTTAGTGGAAATAATAATATAACAGCTCAAGGTGACAAGAGTACATTTAATCAAAGTCAAATTTCTCAAAGTGCAGAGGAACAAATAACTACTACTGAAGTAGTTGAAATCTTAGCTCACTTAGAAGAAAAAATACAGAGCTTGACTACACTATCTGAAGCTGACAGAGAAAAGTCTTTCATTAATGGATAATGGATAATGGATAATTGATAATTACCTCTGGTTAAAACCGAGAGGATTGAATATAAGGAGATATTATTTCTTTTTTTTCCCCTTAAAAGGGGAGGCTTTAAACCTTAATTATTTAATTATTAATTATTAATTATTAATAATTCGGTAAAACGTTTAGAAGCTGCTATAGTTGAGGTACAAGAATCTGAGCCTGATAAAGAGTCTATTGCTAAGAGTTTGAAACGAGTAAATGAAACTTTGAATGAGGCAGGTAAGACAATTAAAGAAGTGAAAGAGTTAGTCAATGAACTTTTTCCTACTGTCACAAAAGTTGCCGGATATTTAGGATATGCTGTTGGAAAAATTTGGAATATATTACCTTGATTATTATGAGCCAAGAGAAGGTTATTAAACAAGAGCTTCAATCATCTTCAGAATCTAAGCAATCTGTTGAAGGAGATAATAATTCTACAGCTCAAGGTAACGAAAGTACAATTATTCAAGGGGATGATAACAATATTGATAATTCTCAAGAAAACATTCATGTGATAGTCAATGTAGTTAAAAATGAATCTATTAAAAAAACTTCAGATATTTGTCAAAAAGATGAGGAATACGAAATTGGTTATGTTATTTCTGGAAAAGCCAAAAGAAAAGATAAAACTACTTTGAAAGCTATTGAAAAGCATTTAAGAGAAATTTTAAATGCAGCTTCATTGACAATTTATGATATTGATGAAGGAAGTGTTAAATTTTTCTTTAATGGCACTCAAGAAGATTTAGAAAAGTTAGAAAATGCCTTTAAGTCAGGAGTACTTAAAGATATATTTGATATTCCAATAGAGGATGTGAAATTTGTTGAAGATAATAAGTTGGCACTTACTATTGCGGGAGATATTTCTTATACTGATATTGCTAAGTTAAAATCTTCTCTTACTGGTGTTGATAAAAAAGAAATTTTAGTTCAGAAAATTAGAAGTAATAGAGATGGTAAAGTTTTAAATATTGCGAAAGCTGACCTCAGCGGTGCTAACCTCAGCGGTGCTAACCTCAGCGGTGCTAACCTCAGCGGTGCTAACCTCAGCGGTGCTAACCTCAATGGTGCTAACCTCAATGGTGCTGACCTCAATGGTGCTGACCTCAATGGTGCTGGCCTCAGTGGTGCTAACCTTAGTGGTGCTTACCTTAGTGGTGCTTACCTCAGAAGAGCTGACCTCAGAAGAGCTTACCTCATTAATCCTAACCTCAGTGAAGCTAACCTCAGTGAAGCTAACCTCAGTTTTGCTTACCTCAGTGATGCTGACCTCAGAAGAGCTAACCTCAGTGAAGCTGACCTCAGTGATGCTAACCTCAGAAGAGCTAACCTCAGTGAAGCTAACCTCAGTGATGCTAACCTCAGAAGAGCTTACCTCATTCTTGCTCAGCTCGGTGGAGCTGACCTCAGCGGTGCTAACCTCAGTGAAGCTGACCTCATTAATGCTAACCTCAGAAGAGCTGACCTCATTCTTGCTAAGCTCGGTGGAGCTGACCTCAGCGGTGCTAACCTCAGTGAAGCTGACCTCAGAGGAGCTAGCTTTGAAAATTCCATAGTAATAAATGCTAAATTTAGTAATAATAGTTTAGGAATTACTAGAGAATTAAAGCAAGAACTTATTAAGAAAGGAGCTATTTTTGAAGACTATCTAGAAGACCCGTTAATTTTGACTCCGATAAAAAAATAATATTAGTCAGGACTTACGCAAAAGCACTATAATTCAGTAGTATAGCAATGAGCGAGCAATGTATTTACCGAATAATTAATAATTAAATAATTCTGGTTTAAAGCCTCCCCTTTTAAGAGGAAAAAAAAGAAATAATATTTCCTTCTATTCAATTATGTAGCGGTACTGCGTAATATCATGTTCGGTTGAATAGTTATGATTAGGATATAGATGGAAGAGATATCTCAAACCCTTGAGATTGCTTCCTTCCACTCCGTTCCAGTCGCAATGACTTTATTGTAAGTGATCATCCGAACATGATATAACTCCTAAAATTTAAGTTTTTTCAAGCTTTTAAGCCTTCTTCCTTCTTCCTTCTTCCTTCTTCCTTACCTTGCAATTATTCCTTCCATCTCCAACGCTGCTGCCACCCGTAAAATCAAGGCTTCATTATAAGGCGCAGCAATAATTTGTACTCCCAAAGGTAAACCATTAGTACGACGGATGGGTACTGACAAAACTGGCAAACCAATAAAAGATAAAGGTTGTGTATACAAACCTAAATTTGGACGCACTAATATTTCCTCCCCAGCAATAGTCATTTTTTCTTGCCCTAATAGTGGTGCAACACAGGGAGTAGTGGGAGCCAGAATAATATCTACTTCCTTAAATATTTCTCCAACACAACTTTGATACCAACGGCGGAAACGTTGAGCTTGAATATACCAATCTGCGGGAATTAAAGCACCAGCTAAAAAGCGATCGCGAGTTGCGGGGTCAAAATCTTGGGGGCGAGTGCGTAAATTTTCTAAATGTAAATTCGCCCCCTCCGCAGCAGTAATAATATAAGCAGCAGCTCTAGCTCGGTGCGCTTCCGGTATAGTCACCCTTCGAGTTACTCCCAATACTGTCGCTACCTGTTCCACTGCTGCGAAAACTTCTGACTCCCCACCTGTGGCAAAGTGACTGTCAGCAACTGCAATGCGTAAACCTTCAATATGGCGATCGAGTTGAGGCAAACAAGCTTCCGGAGTGCGATGGGTACAAACTGGGTCTCTAATATCTGACCCCTGTAAAACATCATAAACTGTTGCGATATCTCTTACAGAACGAGCAAATGGGCCGACATGGTCTAAACTACTGGCAAACAGAAAAACTCCTGCTCGCGATAAGCGTCCATAAGTTGGTTTAAATCCGAATACACCGCATAAGGAGGCTGGCACGCGGATAGAACCGTTGGTATCGGAACCGAGAGTTATGGGAACTAAACCAGCAGCAACGGCAGCAGCAGAGCCACCGGATGACCCCCCGGAGATGCGGGTGAGGTCGTGAGGATTAGGTGTTGCGCCATAGTGACTGTTTTCGGTGACGAAGCCATAAGCGTATTCGTCCATGTTGAGGGCACCGATGAGAATGGCACCTGCTTGTTTGAGTTTAGCGACGGCGGTTGCGTCTTCTGTTGCGGGTGGGTTTTCGGCGTTTATTTTTGCTCCAGCGAGGGTTGTTATACCTGCGATGTCGTAGAGATTTTTGACTGCAAAGGGTACACCTGCTAGAATACCAGGATTTTTGCCTTGAGCAATTTCTGTGTCTATTTGTTTGGCAGTGTTAAGGGCGGTTTCTGTAGTAATAGTAGTGAAGCAGTTGAGGGTTTGGTTGTGCTGGTTAATTTGTTGTAAGCATTGATCTACTATGGTTTGAGCTGTGGTTTCGCCTGTTTTGATGGCTGTGGCGATCGCCGTTGCATCTATTTGATTAAATTTGATAGTCATTTTGGTTTAAGTTTTGTGTTTTGTGTTTTGTGGAATGGGCATCTTGCCCGTTCGTCAATTCAGTTATCAGTTATCGGTACTGCATAAATGCAGGATGATTTTAATAGTCTTATGTTTTGTGTCTTGTGGAATGGGCATCTTGCCCGTTCCTGTTTCCCGTTCCTGATATTTTCCCCAGTTATCAGTTATCAGAAAAAAAGTCAGAAAGTTTTTGGGTAGTTCTGCATAGTAATGGTATATACAGATGAACAATGCTCAGTGCGGGCATCCTGTCTCATAAAGATGAGGTACATTTATGATCCCCCTAAATCCCCCTTAAAAAGGGGGACTTTGAAACCTCCCCCCTTTTAACTCCCCCGGCTTTCATCCCGGCGCTCTCCCTCCGGGATGAAAGCCAGGCGTTATCTGTGTTGTTCATCGGGGATTTTCTCTTTATAGTATACATATTATATTGTAGTATATGCATTGATAGCTATTGACAATTACAAATAAATAGATTATGATTTTTCTAAAAACAGGGGGAGGACATCACCTCTGTATAAACAGCAGTCAGCTTTTTTTTCTGACTGAAGAATCCCGCGTTGTCGCGCTATGCGCAACGTCGGGAGTATGTCAAGGGAGATATAAAACTATATCTCATAAATTAGAGAAGCGCTATATCAATTCTCTAACTTTTCTGGGTCAAATTTTGGTGCTGGTTCTATTTCTGGTGGAAGGGGAAAATCTGTAACTAATTGAGCGATCGCTGCTATTCTTTCTAGATTTTCTACTACACCGGGAAGGTGTTCTGGTTGTAATTCTAAATTGATTAATTCTGCCGTTAATTCGACATATTTTTCGAGATTTTTCATATTTTTTTTCCGATTTAATTCAAATTAATACTTTCTATTCAAAAGAAGTAAATTTTATTTGTCCAGGCACATTTTCTACCAATAATTTACCCTGACAAAATACATATTTTACAGTAGCACGTTTCCTAACTGCGTCAAAAGAACTATCCGCATCTAAAACTATCAAATTGCCTGGTTTTCCTACTTTAATTCCATACCCATCTTCTACTCCTAAAGTTTTCGCACCATTCCAAGTAACCATTTGATAACAAGCATCAATTTCTTTAATTCCAGTCATTTGACATATATGTACGCCCATATAAGCCACATCTAACATACTACCAGTACCCAAACTATACCAAGGATCTTGTACACAATCATGGCCAAAACTAACATTTATTCCTCGTTGCCATAACTCTTTTACTCGCGTCACACCGCGTCTTTTAGGATAAGTATCAGTACGACCTTGAAGAGTAATATTAATTAAAGGATTAGCAATAAAATTAATTTTAGACCTCTCTAATAAACTCATTAATTTAAAAGCATAAGCATTATTATAAGAACCAAATGCTGTAGTATGACTAGCAGTTACTTGTGAAGTTAAATCTGTTCTAATTGCACAAGCAGCAACTACTTCTAAAAAACGTGATTGTTCGTCATCTATTTCATCACAATGAATATCGATAAAACAGTCATATTTTTCTGCAAATTCAAAAATTTTATGCACAGATTTTACCCCATCTTCCCTGGTAAATTCATAATGAGGAATTCCACCTACACCATCCGCTCCTAATTGTAAAGCTGTTTCTAAAAGTGAGAGGTTTTTATCTTTACTATAAATACCATCTTGGGGGAAAGCAACTATTTGTAAAGTCATCCAATCTTTGACTGTTTCTTTTACTTCTAAAAGTGCTTGTAATGCTATTAGCTTGGGTTCGCTAACATCGATGTGGGTTCTCACAAATAATACTCCTTGTCTAGCTTGGAGTTTTAGAGTGTCAATAGCACGTTTTTTCACATCTTCTAGTGTCAAGTCTTGCTTACGATCGCCCCAAATTTCTATACCCTCAAATAATGTACCACTTTGATTCCATCGTGGTTCTCCGGCAGTGAGAGCAGAGTCTAGATGAATGTGAGATTCTACAAATGGTGGACTAACTAATTTTTCCTGAATATCGAGTTCTTGATATGCAAAGACTGGAATATCTTTAGAAATAGCAACAATTTTACTATTGTCAATGGCGATATCTACTATTTCTGTTTGTTGAGTTGGTTGCAATAAGCGACTGTTTCGTAGAATTAATTCATAAGTTTTGTCAGACATAAAGTTTTCTTGATTGAGAGGTTGAGGGTAATCTGAATTTTATCATGACGGAGGAGTCAGGAGTGAAGAAAGAAGGAAGAAGGAAGAAGGAAGAAGGAAGAAGAAAAAAAAGGAGAAAGTTTTTTTGACGTTGGTAGATTAGAGTATGATATTAATATTAATTACTGATGAATCAGGAGGAAAGAAAGAAGAAAAAGTAGTAGAAGGAGAAAGTTTTTTGTTCGCGCTCTTATATAGAATCCGGTTATACAGTGTATGTTTATAACTCTATAATTACTTCAATCTCCCCATCTCTACCAACTTTATCAGGACTTACGCAAAGGCACTACATAAGGGGCATCGCTCAGTTACGCTAGCGCTAACACACCCTACCAATAGCGTTCATTCGTAAGTCCTATTTATAATAACTATTTAACCGTATTTGATATGAGTTGGTATACTCTAGTTCGGAA
>NZ_JAAHHG010000382.1 GCF_010692555.1 Okeania sp. SIO3B5
TCCAAACCAAATTGAATTACTAGGCATATCCGCTACTACAGTTGGTCGAAGTATTAACTGATAATCTAAAGTTCTTAAAGCTTTTTCAACTACTCCATTGTCAACATCTTTAGGAAAATACTCAACTATCAAAGATTTCTCCTTTTTTTGATAAAAATTATCCCTTGAAAGACTTAATTCATTCTCCAAGACTTCCCGATATACTCTTGGTAAATTCTTACTCATAGAATTAGTTTCAATTCCATATCCTAAACTCGTCCATGTTCCAGATAATAACCGCAAAACTCGGTCTAATTTTCCCTTTCTTAATAACCCAGGAATATCTGCTTTCCAATATTTGCGATCGCTTAACCAACCATGTACAACAGCATCTTGATATTTTGGCTCAAAACTGTAAAATTCCCAAAACATAAACCTGCCACGTTGAGGATGATAACGTTTTGCCATGAGATACCAAGTACTTGTTAACATTTGATATCGTCCAGCTGCAGTGGTACAATTTCCTTTATTCGGACCAGAAACTATAGTAATACACCAGTCTGGATGTTTACTCAGATTAGATACATTTTTACCTGTATAAACAACATGATAAGGTCGAGGATAATTAGATTCGCTAGCTGAAATAGTTCGCATTAATGCACGAATATAAGGATCTCCACCTTTCATTGCTAGCTGAGGCCATTTTTTGCCATTATTGTAATTATATTTATTAGGGGAAATAAATTTAGTTATTTCCTGTTTACTTATGTTTAAACCTCCCTTAAAAGTTCGGAAAAAAGAAACAAAAGAGATGATAACTATAAATATCAAAATTAAGCGTTTGAACAACATAAAACGAGCATTAAAAGGCGTTGACTTCTTTGTGCTGATAATCTGAGGTTTAACCGTATGCATCTAAATAATCAAGGAGGGATTTTCTAAACATTTTTTTGGCAGTTTTTTACAATAAATTTCATGCAGTAAAGTTTGCTAATAAACCCCTAGTTTAACCTAATTATTAAAAAGCCGCGCTCCCCCTTTTTTTTAGTACAATAGCTGATTTTTGTACAAATATTAATGTAAAGAAATAATTCTCAAATGTGTTGTGCCATAATTTAAAAATCATCTTAACTTATTACCGTAAGCATTTCCTGCGGAATTCTGCCCAAACAGCTCTTAGCAGTTAGCAATTCCCTGTGGGATGCTACGCAAACAGAAAATAATGAATAATTCCTTCTAAGTTTGAAGGAGTGTACCGAATAATTAATAATTAATAATTAAGAATTAAGAATTAATTATTAATTATTAAATAATTCTGGTTTAAAGCCTCCCCCTTTTAAGGGGAAAAAAGCGGTCGAGGGATGGCGAGGTCTCGGAGCGATATCCAATCGACCAAGAGAAGAAATAATATTTCCTTATATCCAATCCTCTCGGTTTTAACTAGAGGTAATTATCAATTATCCATTATCCATTATCCATTATCCATTAATAAACTTGCTAGTAACTTTGAATTCTCTCTCAATTTTTCAATTGCTTTTACCAAATAATTAAAGTTTAAAGCCTCTCCTTTAACTCACATTCCGCGCCACAAAATATAGTATAAAAATATAAGTCAAAAGTTAAAAGTTAAGATCTGATTTATAAAGTAAGCATTAAGAGGCTGAATTATTTGCTGTATTTAGGCTTGACGAGTTTTGAACCAGTAAATCCCAAATTATTAAAAGCTAGGTAATATAAGACTTTCAGCTAAATTTACAAATCAGCTCTAAAAGTAAGAAGTAAGAAATAAGAAATAAGAAGTAAGAAGTAAATTATAGTTGTCAAGGATTTAGTAAGTATTTATGCTTAATATTTAACTGAGAATTTGACTCTCGATTGAGGTAAATGAAGATAATTTATATAGTATAAATACTTAAGTTTGCTACGGATTTTATACTAATTTTTATGTTACAACTTGAAGTGCGGAATGTGGGCTTTAAAGGAGAAAAAAGCGGTCGAGGGATGGCTAGGTCTCAGAGCCATATCCAATCGACCAAGAGAAGAAAAAGTTTCCTTTTAGTCAATCCTATCCGTTTTCAAGAAGAGGCAATTATTAATTATTAATTATTAATTATTAATTATTTTGAATAGCTCTTCCCAAGATTTTTCTGGTGCTTCTGCCTTAGTAACAATTTCCACAATTTTATTACAAGCTGCTGGTTGAAATATTGCCTCCACAGAAACTTGTGCTACTTTAGTTCGAGGAATACTACCCTCAAATAAGCGATCGGCAGATTCCATAACAATAGGAAATTGATTATCATCATTTTTCAGACCGCCAGGGCGAACAATAGTATAATTAAGACCACTTTTCTGAATGTATACTTCAGCTTGTTTCTTCCAGAACAAAATTAGCCAGAACAAATTTAGGGGATGAAAAAATCTAGACACACATAGGGATGAGACTAAAACAAAACGTTCAATACCCCTCTGTTTAGAAACATCCACTAAATTTTTAGTTCCGACATAATCCACCTTGTATGGGCCAGTAAAATCAAAACTAGGTTTAGCACCTGTAGCACATAATAGTACTGTGCTATCTTCAATAGCAGTGTAAAGACCTTGATAATTCAGGACATCCCCTATTACCAACTCTGCTTCTGGAGGCAAAATTTCTTTAGCTGTTTCTAAATCACGAACCAGAGCTTTTACAGGAATATCTCGTCTTACTAACTCTTGTACAATCCGACGACCTGTTTGGCCAGTTGCTCCAGCAACGAATACTTTCATTTTTCAATCTATATTAAAGTTATAAATTTTAACAATTTTTGACTCGAAGTTAGTACTCAGTGGTCAGAAGGGAATTTTATAGATAGGGTCTTGGGATAGCTCAGTCTCTCTAGTTAAGAGACAACTTGGGTTTTCAAATCCCGATGGTCTTTACTAACTCTGTAAGCATTCAGCCGTCAGCCATCAGCTATCAGCTATTGCTTTTAATTTAGGATAAAAGCAATATTTAATTGTCTTACTACAAAAGTTGCCTCCCTTGCCTTTAAAGTCTATTTTTATTTAAACACTGTCCTATATGAGAGAGTCTTGTTGCTGATAGCTGACAGCAAGCTAGCTGAATGCTTACCTAACTCTCAACTTTAAAGATAAATATAAATTCTTTGTATAGCAATTAAATCATTTGTGATAATTTTATTGCTTCGGTGTTTCTCCCATACCTGTTCCCTATTCTCTATTACCGAATAATTAAAAATTAAAAATTAAATAATTAAATAATTCGCGCCTTAAAGCCTCCCCTTTAAAGGGGAAAAAAGCGGTCGAGGGATGGATGGGTTTCCTAACCATATCCAATCGACCAAGAGAAGAAATAATATTTCCTTTTTAATTTGCTGTCGGCAATTCCCCTCCCGTTAAATCGCAGATTATCACGGGAGACCTCTTGCCGAATCAAGTTGGAAATCCTCAAAATATCGAATATAGTGTATATATATATACACGGGAGAATGAATCATGCATCACAACTTTGCAGGACATCAGACTTTAGAGATGGACAAAAACTTGGTTAGTGATTTCCATGCCAGTGCAACAAAAACAGACCTCTCGAAAACTAGCTCAACTACCTGGTTTAACACAAAATACAATGACTGCATGAAATTATATGCAGATGTAGATACTGTAGCGAAGCACTTTGCGTCTCATAGAAGTTGGTTTTATCAATGCGCTCATCCCATGAAAGTTGAGCCTCTTGGAGAAAATGGCTATGATTTGTCGATCGGAAAATTTGGTTCTTTTGGATACCAGATTGAAGCTAGAGTAGGTCTAGAATTGGTGCCACCAGACTCCGCAGGAATATATAAAATCAGAGATATCCCAGTGCCTAATTATACACCTCCTGGATATCAAATAAACTTTCAATCAGAAATGAAGTTGCTAGAGTTACCCACAGAACAGTTTTTTAGTCACAAGGAGATTCAAAACTTAGGGCTACCTCCTGTTATTACTGGTGCAAAATGGGATTTGGATTTGACCGTAGGTGTAAAATTTCCCCAGTTTATTCAAAAAATGTCTCCTAGTTTGATTCAGAAGACTGGCGATAAGTTATTACTGAAAGTAGTACAACAAGTATCTAGATGTTTGAGCAACAAAACTCAAATAGATTTTCATACCACTCATAATTTGCCATTTCCTAAACATAAAAACTGACGGGAGAAAAGTTCCCGGAAGATTTATCCCCTGGTTGAATAACGACGCGCGGGTAATAAAGCGGAGTAAAAGTATGCTATATTAGAAGTAGTGAGTAAGAACAAGGTTTGTCGCCATGACCTCTAGCTAGTGCGGTGAAATTCCGGCGGACAGGAGACGGGGACGATGCTTCCTACGACGGCTGAAGGCAAGTAACGCAGCTAGAGCAGCGATTTATAGCTCCAATATCTAGAGTAAAACCACTCGTGAAAGCTACAAAAAAAAGGTAAGCTCACAGCTAGACAATGATCTATGCCGAGGAGTTTAGAAGTCTGTTGACAGGCTTTAAGCAAATGTGGATTTATCCCATTTGCGGTGGATTTGCCACAGAATCCAGGGTGTTTCAACCCCTGGAGATGTCAAAAAGAAAGCACAAATAGAGATGTGAAGTTCTCTCCCGTTAAATCTCTCGATTATAACGGGAGCTTCTCAAACAAAGATAATTGAACCCAAGCTTCAGAAGTTTCTTGTTTTGCTGGCGCAACGCTACGCGAACACAGGCTGACTAAAGTCTAAGCCTCCACAAGCAGACAAGATGAGACCCACCTCGTTTAACGCTTTATTTAAAATGTTGATTGCAGCATTTTCATCCCTATCTAAAACTGTTCCACATTGAGGGCAAGAATGAGTTCTAACGGATAAAGTTTTAGGTACTTTTTGAGTACAGTTACTACAATTTTGAGAAGTATTGTGAGGATGTACGGGCGAATGGCCATTCGCCCCTACTTACATGAACACCTTAAATAATTAATAATTAATTATTAATTATTAAAGAATCATATCAAATCCGGTAGTATCGGTGTTATTTAATCTTTAAAGATAAGAGTCTATATTGTAGGGGCTGATGGCCATTTGCCCTTGCCGATTGTATGATGATCGATAGAATTATACTACTGTGAAGCCAACGGATTTGATATCATTCATTATTCATTATTCATTATTCATTATTCATTATTTACCTACATCATAAATTGATTTAGATAGCTTAGTATTTCTAGCTAAACCTCTAATATTTAAGTTTGCCTTCGGCGCGCCGCTCCGCGTCTACAACGGCAATTAAGTCATATTTTTTAACTAATTTATGAGCAGTCTTATAGTGAAAATCTTCTCTTTGTCTAGCAATGTGTTGATGCAACCTAGCAATTCTGTTCTGTGCTTTTTTCCAGTTATTAGAGCTAATCTGTTTTCTAGATACTTTCCTTTGTTTCCTAGCTAAATTAGATTGTGCTTTTCTATAAAAATTAGGAACAGAAACAGTCTCACCAGTATTAGTAGTCAAGAACTCTTTTAAACCAACATCTACTCCTACAGCAGTTTTAAGATTATCTATAGAAATTAAATTAGGAACTGATTTATCTTCTAGACTAAAACTGACATAATATCCATCAGCGTCTTGAGTGCGTCTTACATTCTGGGGAAACCCCAGAATTACGCACTCGCTTTTTTAGTTATAGTTGCAGTTTTAATCGTAAATCCATCTGGTATTGTTCTATGAACTATTACTGGAATAGAACCAAATCTAGTAATAATTATGTGTTTACCATCAAACTTAACTGCTGATGAGCGGATGATTAACTCTACTAAAACTTAATGACCTTAACTTGCCTGACTTTTTGAATCTTGGCCTACCAAATCTTTTACCTGTTTTATCTGGTATTAACCAACGTTGCCAAGATTTGTCTAATCTTCTGAGATTATTTTGTTGTACTTCAAAATATATCTCTTTGTACTCTGGAAATAGTTTCTTAGTTTGTTTTAATTGAGCCGATTGATAATGATAGTTTGGTTGGCCTGGAATCTCACCAATAGGACATGAAATCAATGAAAAACGGTCTATTTGACATCTGGTTCTATTCAACCAATCTAATCTTTGACCTACACCATAATTGTAATGCCTTCTCAAAAGTTCTAACCAATTATCTATCTTGGTTATTTGCTCTTGAGTTGGCTTGATTTTGTAGTAATAACTTACGATCATTTTATTCTTTTTTGACCAGGAGTTTATTATAATATTTTGCACAGATATTGTGTAGGCACTATGAAAAAAACTGGATTAAACTTACGGATGAGTCAGAACAGACTAAATAAGCTAAGATTATATGCAGTCGAGAATGAGAAAACAATGACCCAGGTAATTAGTGATTTCATTGATTCACTAAAACTTAAGCCTAAAAAGTCAGCTGAAAAATCTGAAAATTAAGCTTAAGAGGAAAATAGTTTATATGCTGGCTGTTTTCCTCTCACCGTTAAATCACAGATTATAACGGGAGTCCCCAACAGCTATTTTTTCTGATGGGATCTGAAAATCAGGGAAAAATTAACTCCCCTGATTTATCCTTCTTACATGTTGCTAATAATCCTTAACAGAATTTGGACTCCCGTTACCGCTTGCCAGCTAAAAAGACCAAGAATTGACACATTAAGAACAATGTGACTGTAGCGAGCCCAATCTTGACCTTTCTGCATAAAAGGAGTTAAAGACGCAGAGATAGCGATCGCTCCTGTCATCCCTAACCCAGCTAACAGATGAGGGCCAAAGAATAATTTTCCATTATTGATATAAGTAACGGCCATTCCACCAAGACACCCTAAAACCATAAAAGCTAAGAGAAAGGAGCCAACTTGGTGATGTTTGATTTTAAATTTAGCAAATTCTTTTTTCTTCTCTGTATCTGTAGCAGTTCTACTATTACGAACTTTGATGCCGAGATATAAGGCATAAATTGTCAAGGCCAATAGTATCCACATGATGGCGGGATGAAAAAAATTGAGCCATGGTTTAATAGATTCTGGAATTGGCAGATCCATAATTAATCTTCTCTCTGGGATTATTCAAAAAACTTCATAAAACTTAGCATAACAGCTAGTTAATCTTATGCGATCTTAAAAACGTAGATTATGGTTGTCGGTATGGCTTCGCAAAAAGAAGAAATCTTCTTAGTCCAGGCTGTTAAAAATGCTAATTTTGCTCAAGTATGTACTTTGCTGGCTCAAAATATTGATGCTAATGCTCAAGCTCTAGATGGTACAACGGCCTTAATGATTGCTGCAGAAAAGGGGTACAGTCAAATCGCCTTTGCTTTACTAGATAAAGGTGCTGATGTCAACTATATAAGAAAAAAGTTTGGGGCCACAGCTTTAATGTTAGCTACAGCTCATGGACGGGCGGAAATAGTAGAACTTTTGCTAAGTAGGGGTGCTGATGTCAATGCCAAAAATGATGATGGTAGTTCCCCACTAATGGTTGCTTCAATGAATGGTTATATAGCAGTGGCCGAGCAATTAATTGCTGCTGGAGCTGATGTTAATGTAGTGGATAAAGACCATGATACAGCCTTGGGTTTAGCAACGAGTCAAGGTTATCGAGATGTAGTTAAGGTCTTGCTAGATGCTGGGGCGGGGGTAGATGAGTCTACTTTATCTATAGTTGCTGATAGTAATTATGCAGAAATGAGAGAAATTTTGATTAATCATGGTGTGAATGTAAATACTAGAAATTTACAGGGTAAAACATGGTTAATGCAAGCAGCAGAAACAGGGGATTTACCTGCTGTAAAGACTCTATTAAAAGCTGGTGCAGATCTTAATTTTAAAGACAAAGATGGAGAAAGTCCACTGATTTTAGCTGCTGATCTAGGTCATTTAGAAGTAGTAAAAGTTTTGTTAGAAGCAGGGGCAGATGTAAATATTAAAAGTAGAAATGGTGGTACAGCTTTGATGGCTACAGCAGCAGAAGGAAATGTAGCGATCGCTTCTACTTTATTGGATGCTCATGCTGATGTTAATTCTCAAGATTTAGAAGGAGAAACAGCTTTAAGTTTTGCTGTAGTAGAAAATCATACTGAAATGGTAAAACTACTGTTAAATTATGGGGCTGAAATTATTACTAAGAATCAAGCAGGGGATACTCCTTTATTTGGAGCAATTTTTCATGGTTATACGGATATTGTATCAATTTTATTGAACAAAATAGAAAAGCAAAATTTGACCTCTTTATTGAATAGTAAACATCTTGGAGAAACAGCTTTAACTTTGGCAATATGGCAAAAACATCAAGAAATTATTCATGTTTTGCTAGATGTAGGGGCAGATGTTAATGTTCCTGCTCAAGGTGGCTCTACTCCAATAATGAAAGCAGCATATCAAGGTGATATTGAAACATTAAAAATACTCTTAGAAAAAGGAGCTGATATTAATTTTAGAGATGATAATGAAGCAACAGCTTTAATGTGGGCAGCATATCAAGGTCATGCTGAAGCTGTAAAACTTTTAATTGATTCTGGAGCTAATTTTACCTATAAAAATCGAGGCGGTTGTACGGCTTTAATGCTAGCAGAATTTAATGGTTATCAAGATGTTATTAGGTTGCTGAATAATGCTGGAGCTTGAAGAAGGTTTTCATTAATTGATAATTGATAATGGATAATTGATAATTAGTAAGCATTCAGCCGTCAGCTATCAGCTATCAGCTATTGCTTTTATCACTCACTAAAAGCAACATTTAATTAAGCTAGAAAAATCTTGCTAAAAGTCAGCTACCAAAGTCTATATTCATTTAAACCTCGTTCTTAAGCACAAGGTCTTATTACTGTTGATGCAGTTCCTCCAGAGGAGGCTAGCTGATGGCTAATAGCTGAATGCTGACGATAATTAGGGCTTGCTGATTAAATCTAAAAGTTTTTACTGGCAAAGGTTTCAGCCTTTGCAGGTACTAAGGAAGTACCAGCTTTTAGGTAATTCCAGTTCAAAAATCTAGGATTTTGGGCAAGATATGTTGTAGAACAATCTTGGGAAGATTCTTCTGAAAAAGACTTTTTCAGCAAACCCTAGTTATTGTAGTCATTGCGACTGAAACGGAGTGGAAGGAAGCAATCTCGGGCAACCTCTGAGATTACTTCTCTTTAGGTAGCTGCAGACGACTTTTCAACTGGATTCTAGGGCGTGTCATCAATTAAATCTGAAAGTGCTATGTAGCAAGAGTTTTGAACTTTTGGCCTGGAAAGACTCCAGACCCTAAAAACCTTGACTTACAAAGCTTATAGTTCTAATTGATGACAGACCCTAATATGATATATTCTCCGGCCTAAATGCGCCAATATCCTCCTGCGGTTCAGAATTTCTGGTTCGCTGACGCAAAGCTACCCTAATACCAAATCCACTTAACTGTATTTCACGCCAGAACGAAAATCATATTTTTCTTGTGTATCCCAGGGAGAGCAGGTGGACTGAGAGTACTGAGCTAATGACCTAAAACCTGGTGGACAAAGTGCTGGACATATCTCGTTAATATCTTCTCTTTGAGGACAGAAATAGACACCTGCCCAGCGGTTCCTAAATCGCCCCTTAATCTCTTCAGAGAAATTAAACCCTGCTTGCTGGGCGATACGGAGAATTTCCTCTGGCTGGGCATCTTTTAGCTGTGCTTTCAATGATTCATCTTTTTTGGCAGCAACTATAAAGTTCATAAGTTGTTGCTTAGACATTGAAAAAAAGACCTTTACTAAATTTCTAATTAGCGGGTAAGGTTCGAGCGTCGCCGTTCTCCCCTCCCCTAAGAACCGTGCGTGACAGTTACCTATCACACGGCTCAAGCCTTACTTCCAGCCTTTCCACTTGGATTTTCGAGTGTACCTGTTTGT
>NZ_JAAHHG010000383.1 GCF_010692555.1 Okeania sp. SIO3B5
TTAACTTCCCTGGCGGGAAGTCCCGCGCTCTCCCGTTGGCGGAGGATGGTGGCGGCAGCTATTAGGGGAGCGGAGGGATGGGAAAGCCAGGGCCTTGAGTCGGATATCTCCACAAATAAAACCTTCCTATACCCTTGACAAGCTAGCAGGTATGTATGTTATTATCAAGAGCAAAACAGGGGGAGGACATCACCTCACACGAAACAGCGGTCATTTTTTTTATGACTGAAGAATCCCGCGTTGTCGCGCTATGCGCAACGTCGGGAGTATGTCAATACGATTATTTCTATTCTGTTGTAGTCCTATTCACAATTAAAATATTACGATTGCGATCCCCTATATGTTCGTAAATAAACTTATCAACACTATCTTTTGCTAAATATACTCCTAATCCACCCATAGGGCGTTTATCTAAGGCTTGTTGTAAAGTTTCTTCTGTTACAGTGTTTTCTTGAGTAGGATCGTAAGGTATAGCTGTATCTTCAATATAAACAGTTAAATTTTGCTCATTTATTTCTGCCTGTATAGAAATATCCCCTGCTAAACCAGCTTCATCATAGCCATGAGTAATAATATTTGTTGTTATTTCATCTACTGCTAAACGTAATTTATATGATGCTTTTTTTTCTAAACCAGCTTCTTTTCCTGCCGACATAATATACTGACCAATTTTTCCTAAAGAGTCTAGGTTACCTGACACTATTAAAGGTTCCATAATGCTCCTTTTTTCTTGTTCTTTTTTAGTAATAGTTTTCATCTTTTGTGTGGCGGGTTTAATACCCCATCGTCATTTCAGTTATCAGTTATCAGTTATCAGTACCTCTGTCTGTTTGCGCAGCATTCCGTCGCAAACTCAGAGGCTTGAAATATTGAACTTTATTTTTTTTTCATCCCCTTGAAAAGCGAGGCTTGAGACCTTATTTTTTTTGCACCCGCAGTCCTTAAAATTGTTTGGGGTTTTAATCCCACTATGCAATTTTCCCTTCTGCCTTCTGCCTTCTGCCTTCTGCCTTCTTCAAGGATTTCTACGCACCGCTAACATTGTAATATCATCAAATTGTGGCGCATCATCCATATAATTAAATAAATTATCTTTAATGCGTCCCATCAATTCTGAGGCAGAATCAGCAGGTTTTTCTACTATTTCTTTTAGCCTATTGTCTGTAAATAACTTTCCTTCGGGAGATTTTGCCTCAGTTACTCCATCAGTATAACCTATTAATATATCTCCCGTTTCTAACTGAACCTGCTGAATTCCAAACTTCATATTTGGCATCATTCCTACCGCCGGGCCTGTAGAATTTAATGTTTGTTTTATACCGTCTTGATTAACAATAAATAGTGGTTCATGTCCTCCATTAATATAGCTGAGTATACCAGTCTTTGGATCTAATATCCCAAAAAATAATGTGGCAAACATACTCATTTGCCAATGTTTTTCTGCCACGTAGTTATTTGTGCGGCGGACAGCTTGAAGGGCATTAAGGTGAGCTAAGTTAGTTGCATTTGACTCACCTATCCAATCACCATTAACAGGTTTATGTGCTTGAAGTATGGGAGCTGCAGTTCCTTGGAATTGAATTTCTCCAGAAAAAATGCGAATTAGGCTGCGGAATAGAGCCATAAATAATGCAGCCCCTACTCCTTTATCACAAACATCTGCAATTACTAATCCTATTTGATCATTCTCAAATGTGAAAACATCGTAAAAGTCTCCTGCTACTTGCTTTGCTGGATGAAAACAGGCAACTATTTCCCAATCATCCAACTTAGGAATGTCGTAGGGAAGAAAGTCTATTTGAATCTGTCTACCCTTTTCCAATTCATTGTCTAGAGCTTTGGAATAAGTATCTAGTTGCCCATAAAGTTTGGCATTTTCTAATACCAATCCTATCTGTTCGGCAATAGCTTGCATTGACTCTGCCATTCTCGAAGTAAAATGATTGGCTTGAGAATGCAGCAAGGTAATAATTCCAAGCAACTCTTGTTTGCCATTGATAATCGGAACACCTAATGCTGAACGAACTATATAAGGTTGATCGGGTAAAGTCAGCCAGCGCTCGTCTTGTTCAGTATCCGTAATCAATCCTATCTCAAGGTTACGACTTACCCAACCTGCTAACCCTTTATCTAAAACACTACCTATTAGTTTAGCGCGTTGTTCGGGAGTTACTTCAGTGCGAGTGAGAATAGCGTCTACAATTTTCTTAGATCCAGGGTCTAGTAAAAATAAACTTCCTTTCTCTGTGGTAGTGACATCAGCACAAACATCTAAAGTTTTTTGCAAAGCTGCTTTAATAATTCCTCCTGGTCTAGAGGAGCATCCTGTTGTTACTTCTGTTAATACCTTTTGAGCTAGTCGGAAGGCTGCTAATTCTTCTGTGACTTTGGCCATCTCCTGTCGCAGCAAATCTAGTTCTTCTCTCAGGTTTTCTTCTATAGTTGCCATTGCTGATAATACTCTTAGCCTATTAATTAATGATATAGAGGTTAGGTACTGATGACTAGGAAATAATTGCACCTTGGCCTTTTTTTCTAATTTCACGAAGTAACATAACGTTTACAGGATAATTAATTATTAATCATTATTAATTAAATAATTCAGCTTACTCTGCCTCCTGACTCCTGACTCCTAACTCCTGACTCCTGACTCCTAACTCCTGACTCCTGACTCCTAAAGACTTAAGCAATCTATAACTGTTTAACCGGATTTGATATTACGCTTGCCGATCCGTCCGTTTAGAGTCTCGAAATACCCTCCCGCGACTTATCAAAAATTCTTGTGGGCGTTTATTTGTGGCTTCAAGGTGCGCACTGCTCATTATAAATAAAGCATAGAAACCGGGTTAATATGAAATGCCCTACTATCCTGAAATCTACCTCCCATAAACCCGGTTTCTTATAATACTCCGAAGCAAGTGGATTTGATATTATTAATTAAACCGCTTCTATCTTAGCTGCATCATATTCATCCAGTAAATAAATACTTTGATCGAAACCTGTTTTCTTGATAGTATCCAGCACCATTTCTTGAACACCTACCATATAAATATCAACACCTGTTCCCATTTTTTGTTTAGAGAAAATCAATACCCGGAGACCTGCACTTGCCATATACTCTAGGTCATTCATTATTAAAACAAGTCTTTTCGGACTTCCGGTGGCTGCTTCCTCTACTTTTTCCTTAAAAACTGGAGCGGTAGATCCATCTAGTTCTCCAGATAAAGTTATTTTAGCGATGCCGTTTGTTGTTTCTAGATTTGCTGTAAAAGCCATAATTTTCCGTTATTTATTAATTTCGTGGTAATTTATACTACTGAGCGATATTTTTGGTTTTTCTATCATATCATTCCTGACTTATATCATGTCCGGATAATTAGTAGACATCTCGATAAAAGAGAGAACAGGGAACAGGGAGAAATAATTGATAATTTATGGATAATAATTGATTTGATTTTTGATTTTTACCAGATGTCTAGGGATCAAAAAATTTTCTCTTTCTTTATCTTCTTTCTTCCCTCCTGACTCCTGACTCCTGACTCCTGACTCCTTCGTCTCAACCGGACATGATATTATTTTCCTACCAGAATAACTACTGAGCGATCGCCAACCATTAACCCCTGCTGATTTTCCAACAGAGGTTCAGTTCCTGGTGCCCAAGCATCTTCTGGTGGAGTACAACCAGTATTAGCAAAGACGTGCCATTTCTTCCCATCTGATAAACCGGGAATTTCAAACCAGAGATTTTCCCAGTGCATATTCATTGCGACATAAATATCATTATCTTGCTCTGTTGCTTCTCTGGCGTGTTTACCACAAAGCATAAAAGCAATAGTCCGAGAATGAGCTGACCAGTCAGCATTCCAAATCTGAGTACCATGCCAAGTAACATCTAAATTTCCACTTCCTGCATAATCTTGATTTCGGAAATGGTTATGATTTCTCAATACTGGGTGTGCTTTCCGAAATGCAATGCAATTCTTGACAAACTTAAATAACTCAGCATTAGTTTCCAGAAGTTCCCAGTTTAGCCAATTTAGTTCTGAGTCGTGGCAATAAGTATTATTATTACCATTTTTACTGCGACCAATTTCATCACCCATTAACAACATAGGTACACCTTGACTAACCATCATAATTGCGATCGCATTTCGCATCTGACGGCTACGCAAAGCATTTATTCCAGGGTCATCTGTCCAACCCTCTGCTCCACAATTCCAACTTTCGTTATCATTAGCACCATCGTTATTATTTTCGCCATTAGCTTCATTATGTTTCTCATTGTAAGAAACCATATCGGCCAAGGTAAAGCCATCATGAGCAGTAATAAAATTAATAGAAGTTGCCGGAGCGCGACCTTGCCAAGCATATAGGTCTGGGGAACCTTGTATCCGTTGCGCCATTTCCCCTACAGTACAATCACCTTTAATAAACTTGCGAATAGCATCGCGATACTTACCATTCCATTCTGCCCAACGTCCAAAAGCTGGAAAAGAACCCACCTGATATAAACCACCTGCATCCCAAGCTTCTGCAATCAACTTACAGTTAGCTAAAATTGGGTCAAAAGCCAAAGTTTCTAAAAGTGGAGGATTTGCCAATGGCGCTCCCCAGGGGTCTCGACCGAGAATTGAAGCCAAATCAAACCGGAAACCATCAATATGATATTCACTTGCCCAATAGCGCAAACAATCTAATACCACATTTCTGACAATGGGGTTATTACAGTTAATCGTATTACCGCAACCACTAAAGTTAAAATAATAACCTTCGGGCGTTAACATATAATATGTCTTATTGTCAATACCCCGGAAAGAAATTGTCGGACCGTTTTCATTTCCTTCCGCTGTATGGTTGAACACCACATCCAGAATTACCTCTATCCCATTTTTATGCAGTTCTTTAACAAGATTTTTTAACTCATCCATCTGCATTCCTAAGTTACCTGTAGCTGCATAACCTGCTTTCGGGGCAAAAAATCCGACCGTACTATAACCCCAATAATTGTAAAGCATTTCCCCTGTAATCGGGCTGGGACGGGAATTTTCAAACTCATCAAATTCATAGATAGGCATCAATTCTACTGAATTAATACCCAATTCTTTGAGGTAGGGAATTTTTTCACGGATGGCAGCAAATGTTCCGGGATGTTTTACTCCAGAAGAAGGATGAGCGGTAAAACTACGAACGTGCATTTCATAGATAATTTGGTCTTCTGGTGGAATTTCTAGAGGGCGGTCATTTTCCCAGTCAAAATCATCATAAGCAATTCTAGCTCGATGTTGATAATTGTCATCCCAGTTAGGAAAAACTCCCCAAACATCGCGACCACCAATAATCTTAGCGTAGGGGTCCATCAGAATTTTACTCTTGTCGAACCATTGACCTTCCTGGAAGTTATTTGGTCCGTCCATCCGGTAGCCATATTCGATATTTTCTATATCTAGGTCGAAGACAATCATACAATAAACGCTCCCAATCCTAAATTCTTCAGGAAAGGGAATTTCTGCCATTGGTTGGAGAGCGCCTTTTTGAAACAAGACCAATGTACAGGATGTAGCATTAGAGGAGAATATAGAAAAATTCACTCCTCCAGGCACCAGAGTTGCACCGAATGGAAAAGGTTTCCCACTACGCAGTTTCAAGTCACCGTGACTGTGGGTAGGATGAATATCAATACGATCTAATTGCATGACTTTTAATTAATTATGATGTAGAGGTAATTAATAATTAATAATTAATAATTAATAATTAATAATTCAGGACTTACGCTCCTACAGCGTATTGTCGTCATTGCGACCGATAGGGAAGCAATCTCAAATCCTAGCTATTGGTAGTGGATTGACGCAGCTAAAACTGTGCATTAGCTTTTAACTTGAAAATTCTTACTTTTGAATGCATGACTTTTGAATTGAATCTAATGCACTATTTTAGGTGAAACAGTCCAGTAGTGGATTGACACAGCTAAAACTGTGCATTAGCTTTTAACTTGAAAATTCTTACTTTTGAATGCATGACTTTTGACTTTTGAATTGAATCTAATGCACTATTTTAGGTGAAACAGTCCAGTAGCGTAACGCACAAAGACCTATATCTATTGTCAGTGCGTAAGTCCTATTTATATTTCTTACTTTAGCGTTGCCATTCCTGACTCAAAATTTTCAGCAGTTGCAAAAAAGTCTAGAAACCCAGTCACAGACATAGTATCTTGAAGTTCTTCAGAAAGCCCAACTAATACAATTTTTCCTTCCTTTGCTGTGGTTTGTCGGTACAATGATAGTAATGTGCGCAACCCTGCACTAGACATATATGGCACATTACTCATATTTATCAGAATTTTGCACTCAGGAGTCGCGAGGGGGAGAATTTCTTCTGAAACTTTAGGTGCTGTACTAGCATCAATGTCCCCTGTTAGTTCTACTACTGTAATATTTTCTTCTATTGTTCTAATATTAATTTCGATTGCCATTTGATTTAGTGTAATAATACTCAGGTATTTTAGATGTAGGTTAGGTTGAGGAAGTGCGATTCGTTTGGCTAGAACAGGCTAATGCCAATGTGAAACGTCTCTGTTAGGGCAGCTTATCCATAGGATAAGGAGAAAACCCAACACACAAGTATTATATATAATCCGGTTATATAATAATAGAGGGAGATGGGGAGGCAAATTTTCACCTTTTCCCCCTCCCCTATTCTATTTCTTTAGCTTCTGAGTTCTGTACGTCTCCAAAAGGAAAGGTTAGGACAGTTATAAACTGTTGAACTCAGGCAAAGTCAGGAATTATACATAAACTCTACATATAGTGAGGGCGAATGCCATCCCCCCTACAGATAGTGGTTTAAAAGTCGATTTCCGTAAGCCCTGAAAGAAAGACTTTCCCTTCTTCCTTCTTCCCTCTTACTTCTTCCTTCTTACTTCTTCAGGTAGGCACAATATTGACCTTAACTTTCACCCTTTCTTTAGTATCAGGCAACTTGACACTCAATTTCTCAGCATCAAAATCACTGTAGGGGCTGCCATCAATTTCTACAGAGCCAATTTTAATACTACCTGGAGGCAGAATATCTGGCGACACCCGCAGGATATTATCAGGGAAACCACCAGGAATAGGTTTAAAGTAAAAATCCATTGGCTGCTTATTAACCAAGAGATTAGTATAAACAGCAGCTAGGAAACATAACTCTGTAGAGTGATAACCACTCATGGAGTGAGAACCCTTACCCCGTTCATTACCACTTGCTAAGAAAGGAATACCATTAGCAAGAACATTGAAATAAACCCCACCATCTTCTGTATCTAGGAACCAAGCGTTATAAAAAGCAGCAGCTTCCCGCGCTAACCGATGATATTCTCCATCTCCCAAAACTCCTGCCAGGATATAGTAAGCTAGAATAGACTGTTCTTGTTGCCACCAAGCTTTACGGTCGTGCCAAACAAAACGGTGGATTTTTTCGTCTTCACCTAATACTCTTTCCACTACATCATACCAACCACCTCGTTGTTGGTCGCTGCCCACTGCTGGCATAGTATCAGCAATTTTCTTGGCCAGATCGACATAAGAATCTTTAGCTTTGAGACTATTCATCCGCATCAAATTCCAGGCAATTTTCATATTGTGGCCAACTACTGCCCGGTTTTGCTGCCATCCCCAAGTATGGTCTGGACTCCAGTCTTCAAAGAATTTTTCATTGACAAATGGAGAGTTTTCGTAGTCTGGGAACCGCTTTTCAATAGTATCAAAGGTATATTCAAGCATATCCGCATATTCTGGTTTTTCTGTTGCTAACCAGAGATTAATTAGATATGCTGGTGCGTGGTCCCCTACTGAGTTCCAGTTTTTAGTACCTTTGTTCCGTCCTAATGATTCGCTCACGGGGTCTAGGGTTATGGGGTCTAGGTGAGAGTAGTAACCGCCGCGATCGCTCTTATCCAGGTAGAAGTCGTTGAATAGCTTGATGGTTTTCTCGGTATCGTCCATGATCCGAGGGTCCCCATTAAGTCGATATGTTTGTAATGGGCCTGCCAGGGCGTAAATTTGTTCATAAGCAGGAATAGCATCGTAGTCATCGCCAAATTCTGAAGCGAAGATTTTTTGTTCCCGCTCTCCTTGTACATCAATACCGTGATACCAATAGACAATTCCTTCGTCTAGGTCTACAAACCTCATGTGGTCTCGCAGATATTCGGTGCCTTTTTCTGCTGCTTCTAGAAAAATGTCTTCCCCAGTCATCATGTAGGCAGTTGCCATTCCGTAAACCATCCGGGAGATAGTATCAGTTTCTTGAGAGAAGTTTACCTGAGATTTGACACCGGATAGACTTAGAGTTGTACGATAGTTGCGGTAGTCAATTTCTTCGTCGCCAAACTGAGCTTTGACATAAAAATTAGCAAGGGAACGCACCTGGTCTACCCACCAGTTTGGTTTCTCAAAAACGTAGTCTTCTGCTTGGCGACCGACAAATATAATTTGTTTGGCTTCAAATATGGAGCTATCTGGGTAGAATACTCCATAAGTGAATAAATACCGACCAGGTACTAACATTGACCGCATGGAACCTGTAGCATCTGGGTATGCTTCGTCTAAGTTTTGTACGAGTTTGGCGTAAGATATTGGACTTAGTCTGGCTTGAAATTCTCTGCCGTCTGTTGTTTTGATACCAAAAATATCTGTTTCTGAGTCGTATTTGGTAACATATCCTGCTATTAAGTCAGAAAAGCTAAATTCTATTTGGGTACTCATTTTGGATTCTTTTTAACTTTACTTTACAAGTTTTTTTGGCGCTGCATAAATGCGCTTGGGATTTTAAGAGTTTTGTGGAATGGGCATCTTGCCCGTTCCCCGTTCCTGACATTTTTACCGCAGGCATGGACAGGCAGGCAGGGACAGGCAGGCAGGGACAGGCAGGATGCCTGCCCCCACTTACCACTTATATTCATCCCGCCTCTGAGCAATGCCATTTTTTTTGTATAAAATCCTTACGGTATCTTTGCATGGGGTATATACTTTTGGCATAGAAATCAGGTAGAGTCGCCGTCATAACATTTGACAGGAGTTAGAAGTCAAAAGTTAGAAATCAAAAGTTATAACTTCTAACTTACATTTTAGGCACTTAAAACCTCTACTATACAGTCATTTCAGCTTATTACTTGACTTCAGTCAGTCACCAACTATTTGTCACATTTTTTAATTGAATCAGGAAATTGAGAAATAGAATAAAGGAAAAAGGTAGAAAAATATTCCCTACTCCCTTGGGTATCCGTGTATCTGTGCCATAATCGGTGTGAGCCACTCCCCTACTCCCTGACCTATCCGTGTATCCGTGCCATAATCGGTGTGAGCCACTTCCCTAAGCTTCGATCGCTTCTACAAATTTTTCCATAAATTCATCTGTTACACCTGGATGTTTGGCTGTGATTAAGTTTCCATCAATCACTAAATCTGCTGTTTGGTCTCCATCAAATATTACATCTGCTCCAGCATTTTCTACATCACAAATAATATTATGAGCACAAGTAACTTTTTTATTTTTTATCATTTCATTGTCGGCACAAAATAGCCATAAACTATGACAAATTGCTCCTAATTTTACGTTGTCTGTATTGACAGCTTTGCGGAGAAATGCTACAGCAGGTGCTTGGTTTGGTTCGCCTTTTTTAGGATTTACTTGATACCTCAGTCTATCCATAGCATAAGCGCCAATACAAATTATCCCTTTATAATCTGAGGGGTTAATATCATTAACTTCTGTCGAAACAGTAACTTGTTCCTCAACAACATTATTCTCTGGGTTAGAGCCAAAATGTAATTCTTTATTACCC
>NZ_JAAHHG010000384.1 GCF_010692555.1 Okeania sp. SIO3B5
AACTAATATAGTTACGACTATCTTTTTCTAATACTTCACGGACTTTTTTCCATGTCTTCGGAAGGGCACTGCCAATATGAGGTAAATTACTGATGTAATGTTGGATATATGTTTTAATTTTTTCTAATCCTCGGTTAGTTGCAAGATTAGTAGCTAAGATTTCTTTGATATTAGAAAATTGACCTTGCAATGCCCGTTGATTAATTTCTCGTTTCCGTTCTTGTTTCTCATTTTTGATAATTAATAAAGGACTATTACCGCTCAACAATTCTGCTATATTCAGCCAATAATAAAAATCTGTATCTTCTTTACGAGTATCAGCCACAAGAATATATAGGGAGCGTTTAGTCAGAAAAAATTGGTGAGTAGCATGATAAATTTCTTGTCCGCCAAAATCCCAAATATTCATCTGAAAATCATGTTGATTTTTTGTGGGAAAATTCCACTGATGAACTTCAATTCCTTTGGTTGTATCTTCTTCTTGGAGTTGATAGTCTGGGTTTTGAATTTTGTTAGCTAGAGTAGTTTTACCAGCGCCACCTTCTCCAAGAATTAGTAATTTTGCTTCATATAAATAATCTGTTCCTTCTTCTTCATTTTGTCGGAAATATTCTCTAATTGCTTCTATCCCTTTTTGAGCAATTTCTATTGGTGGAGTTTCCAAGGGATTATGTCTTAAATCAAGCTGAGTTAAATTGGTAAGTTGAGAGATGGATTCCGGTAGAGTTGTTAATTGATTATTCTCTAAATCAAACTCAGTTAAATTGGTAAATTGAGAGATAGATTTCGGCAGAGTTGTTAATTGATTCCGACTTAAAATAAGCCTAGTTAAATTGGTAAGTTTAGTGATGAATTCCGGTAGAGTTGTTAATTGATTCCAACTTAAATTAAGCATAGTTAAATTGGTAAGTTGAGAGATGGATTCCGGCAGAGTTGTTAATTGATTATCATATAAATCAAGCATAGTTAAATTGGTAAGTTGAAAGATGGATTCCGGCAGAGTTATTAATTGATTATCATATAAATCAAGCATAGTTAAATTGGTAAGTTGAGAGATGGATTCCGGTAGAGTTGTTAATTGATTATCATATAAATCAAGCATAGTTAAATTGGTAAGTTGAGAGATGGATTCCGGTAGAGTTGTTAATTGATTACCACTTAAATAGAGCCTAGTTAAATTGATAAGTTGAGAGATGGATTCCGGCAGAGTTGTTAATTGATTACCACTTAAGTTTAATACTTCTAGCTGCTCTAACTCCCAAACCTGAGTAGGAATTTCAGTTAATTTTTCATCATCTCTGCTCGAATAGTCATTACTTAAGTTTAACTCCTTAAGTTTGTTATCTTTAGCAGCTTGTATTCTTTCTCGAAAACGTCGTGGTATCTGATTCTGCTTATTTGTTTCAGGAGAAGTCATAACTCAATAAAATAATTTTTACCATCACCATAATACCTACAAAGACAAAAATTGATTCTCCGCAACCATCAAAACTTTCTTACTTCAACCAAACCTACAAAAAATTATGATAGATAACCACCCCACCCTTTAGCTAGAAATTTTATCAGCATTTCAGTCATGTGCTAGAATACCTTTTTAGTAAAAATCATATAATAGTAAATAGATTAAAAAACTAAAACGTTGTAGTTTTCAGTACCTGATTTCTAGAGGCACCAATAATCGCTCTGCAAAGTTTTAGCTGTGGAGCGTCCAGTAGAACCCGTCCCTACTGGATTGTTTCATCTTAAATGGTGCGTTAGAAAATGGGGGAGGTGATAGGGCGATGGGGTGATGCAGTATCAGTAATACGAAAAAAGCGCTCTGCAAAGTTTTAGCTGTGCATCCATCCGTGCATCCGTGGCAAAATCCGTGTCTTGCCCTAACTTCTCTAAAGCACTATTTTAGCTGAAACAGTCCACTACTATTGCTATTGCAACATTTTAGGCGTGTCATGCCACTAGATGAAAAAACTAAGACGTTATAGTTTTCAGTGCCTGATTTTCCACCACCACAATAGAAAAACTAAGACGTTGTAGTTTTTAGTGCCTGATTTATCACCATCACAAAAGCTATAACAAAAGAAAAACTAAGACGTTATAGTTTTCAGTGCCTGATTTTCCATCACCACAATAGAAAAACTAAGACGTTATAGTTTTCAGTGCCTGATTTTCCATCACCACAAAAGAAAAACTAAGACGTTATAGTTTTCAGTGCCTGATTTTCCACCACCACAATAGAAAAACTAAGACGTTATACCAATTTGAAAAAAGAATGTTACGAATAATAAGGGCAATTAAAATACTTTATAGGAGATGTCTCTTAGACAAAAAAGATAAATTCAGACCTAAAAACTGCTATTAAAGCTATTCCCATACGACTCCTGACTCCTAAGAAATATCCTAGCTATTTGTAGCAAACATTTATCAATTTGGTATTATACAGGACTTACGCAGAGGCATCACATCTAGTGAGGGCGAATGCCATTCGCCCTTACGTATAGTGGTTTAACGGTCAATTTGCGTAAGTCCTGGTTATAGTTTTCAGTGATTGATTTTCCACCACCACAAAAGCTATAAAAACAGAACTTTCTTAATTCAACCCAACTTACAAAAAATTCTTATACTTTTACTTCTCCCCCGCTCCCCTACTCCCCCACTCCCTCACTCCCTCACTCCCCTACTCGTTAAACTCTAACTAACCAATGCTTGCAAAGCCTCCCTAAGTTCATCCACCGTTGTAGTTGCAGTACCAAATATACGCACTACCAAACTAGCAGCCAAATTCCCCAAAACAGCCGCCTCCCAACTAGAAGCACCCATACTCAAAGCCAAAGTCAAAGCAGCAACAACCGTATCACCAGCACCAGTAACATCAAAAACATCTGTCCGGTTAAAAGCTGGAATATGCCAACAATAAATCGGAATATTGCCAGTACCAGAAAAAATAAAAGAAGGTGAAGGAGAATTAGAACTATTCACGCGATCGAACAGACTCATCCCCTCCTCACCACGAGTAATCAAAATTTGCTCTGCATCCGTTAACCTCAAGAGGTCAAACCCTGCCTGATATAGAGTCTCAGAATTAGTAATAGCATATCCAACTGCTTTCTCCGCTTCAGGAAGATTAGGAGTAAACAGAGTAGCACCCTTGTAACGTTGTAAATCTTTCTGAGTATCCACTATAGTTCTCTGTGGATGAGATATAGCCGCCTCTATAACAGGAGCAGTCAACACACCATCTCCATAGTCCGAGCAAATTACAGCATCTACCGTAGCAACTCGTCGTTGAATATACTCTGCCAATTGTAATTGCAAATCAACTTCTGGCAGATCATCAGATTTTCGATCTACCCTAACAATTTGTTGAGTTACAGACTGACGAGCGTGACCAGAAATTCTAGTCTTAGTTACCGTCGGGCGGTTTGAGTCAACCAAAATTCCAGTAGTATCAACTCTAGCTGCTTCAAAAATACGACGCAGTGCTTTACCTTGCTCATCCTTTCCCAACAAACCTACAACCTTAACTTGAGCGCCCAACTTAGCAAAATTATAAACCGCATTAGCACCCCCACCAGGTACTTGCTCCGTAGTTTCGTGACGCAGAATTAATACAGGTGCTTCACGAGAAATACGCTCCACCTGACCAGTCATAAATTCATCCAGGGTTAAATCTCCCACCACTAAAACCTCAACCTGAGAAAAACCTGCAAGTAAATCAAATAGTCTAGGTGTAGCAGCTTTTAGTTGAGTAAGAAATTCTGAATCTAATACCATAATTTATTTTTCTTTAAGTCAAGAAGTTATATCATCTCCGGTTAAACAGTTATAAAATAAATAACGACGGAGGAGTCAGGAGTCAGGAGTCAGGAGTCAGGAGAGAAGAAAGAAGAGCAGGAGAAGAAGGAGAAAGTTTTTTTGTAACCGCATAATCAATAACCAATAGATATCTCCGGAAATTAAAAATCAAATCAATTCCGATCCATAAATAAATTGCCAATTATTTCTCCCTGTTCCCTCTTTTCTAAAGATGTCTAATATTTAGGGCTTGCTGATTAAATCTAAAAGTATTGACTGATAATTGGTTTTAGCGTTTTAGAGTTGAAAAAAGTACCAGCTTTTCGGTGGAAAGAGCTGCAAAAAGCTAGTATTTTGGGATGATGATGGCAGAAAAATTGAGAGACAATTCTTACCGAATTATTAATTATTAATTATTAATTATTAATCATTAAATGATTCTGGTTTAAAGCCTCCCCTTTTAAGGGGAAAAAAAGAAATAATATCTCCTTAGATTCAATTCCGTAACAGTTTTAACCAGAGGTAATTATCAATTATCAATTATCCATTATCAATTATCAATTATCAATTATCCATTATCAATTATCAATTAATGAATCCTACCTCCTTGCTCATTCCCCGTTCCTCCTGTCTCCTGTCTCCAGTATAGCTGTCTCCTACAAAGAGCAAAAAGACTTTCCATACGCAAACCCTATTTAGGGCTTGCTGATTAAATCTAAAAGTATTGACATATAAAGGTTGAGCGCATTTTTTAGTTAAAAAAAGTCCAAGCTTTTAGGTTGTAATGGTTCAAAAAATTAGCATTTTAGGCGCATAGTTGCGCAGAATAATTCCTTGATTCTTCTTCCTCCTACCTCCTCTATAATTCCCATTTCTCCTGTCTCCTGTCTCCTGTATAGCTGTCTCCTACCCTTACCCATAAGACTTTTTCAGCAAACCCTATTTAATCACTAATTTCACTACTTCAATTTTTGCTTGACAATAGCCACAAGTTGAGCCATTTGCTTTTTCAATGCAGCAATTTCACCTTGCATTTTCTTAACTTGAGCTTCCAACGCTTGAATATCGCCAGAACCTCCACCCGCAGCAGGAACTTCCATTTGCTCGCTTGGGCGTTTTTTGGCCAAATCAAAAGCAGACTTAATAGCTGCAGTTAGTTCTTTTTTCTCAAAAGGTTTTTCTAGAAAAGCAAAAAAATGTTTCTCAAAAGGTTCAGGAATTTTATCTGTCACCTCTTCTTTACGACCTGACATTAATACCAATGGAATCTTCTTTAGTTGAGTTTGGGATTGAATTTTTTGGAACACCTCCCAACCAGTAACCTTTGGTAGTAAAAAGTCCAACATAATTAAATTCGGACGTTCCTTAATAATAAATTTCAGTCCCTCTTGGCCGTCCTTTGCCTCAATAACATTAAAGTTTCCTTGGGGAAGCATTTCTTTGACTCTTACCCTAATAACTTTACTATCATCAATAACTAAAATTTTGTGTCCTGCCACGACTAGCTCCTCCAGTTATCAGTTAGTGTTTCAAATTAATCTTATCTTTGACCTGCTTCATAAAACCGATATAAAATGCCTCTCTTGGTGCCCTACCAGGTGCGTCTTGCACCGACGCGGGGTTGCACCGCATAATTAGTGACATTTTAATGTTTACTTCCTGCTTCCACCGGAACTGTCGGCAGCACTCCGTCCACAGGCATCAACGGTCAAGCCGACCGCATTTCTTGAGTGTGTCTTACATTCCGAGGAAACCTCGCCAATTAACACTCGCTTTCTTAAATTAATTGAGGCATTCAAGTCTCGGTCAATGGATAGACCGCAGAAAGTAGGTATAGGTAGAACATCGTCACCTAGAAAACTAGCCTTGCTGGTATATGACTCTTCTGTTTCAACAAACTTAATCCCGTACTCAAGGCACAGTTGTTTAACTCGTTCTTTAAGTTTAGCTGTGGGAATTTGTACGAATGATTGTGTTGTTTTACCTAGCCGAGACTCTTGTCTTTGTCCTTGATTCCATCCAAAAACAACTGTACCAATTTGGTTTTCAATACAGTGGTTAATAACTAACCTTGCAGCTTTGTTAACTGCATCTCTCATCTGACGGTTGCGCTTTTCTGTGATCTGGGCTAATTGCTCATCCCAATAACCCTGGGGCTTACCCTCTTTGAGTGTGGAAACCCGTTTGTTATACCACTGATTCAGGCTTTTCACCTTGCGTCCATCAATAATCAAGCTAGTACCAACGTTAGAAACACAACTTAACCAATTATTAATTCCGGGGTCTACACCCAATACGTTCTTAGGGTTTAACTTGTGTTTAATTACAATCTCTTTTTGATAAACAAACTCTAGATAAAAACATCGATTACGTGGTAATATCCGCAGTTCTTTAATATCTGAAAACTGTAGATTAGATGGCATTGGTATTAAAAAGCTGTCTAATTTAAACCATCGTTTTATAGTTCCAGAGGAATTCTGATATTATTTCCAACAAGTCTTAAAGCTTGCTTGGGATAAATCACCATTGCTAAACCATCTTTCTTAGGATAGCTAGGAATCCTTGGTTGAAAATGCAGATTGCCTTTTTTGTATTTTTTGTTTAACTCTTTAAATGACTTAAAAGATTCAGCGACAGACCTTAATATTTGCTGTGCTGCCTGTGAATGCAAAACTGACACATGTTTATTTGATTTGTACTCTTTTTCTAGGTCATACTTACCAATTATTTTTTGGGATTTGAAAAACAATTGACGACCATAATAAATACCACAATTAGCTAGCTTGTGGGATTGAGAACAAATAAACTCCAGAATTGATTTTAAGTCATAATCGGGCTTGATTAGATTTTGCTGACAACCATACAAATAAATCACCTCCTTAATATTATGAATTATCCCATTTTTATGTATTTGTAATATTAATATTATATGGAGACAACGGTATTTATCCCCCAGTATCCGTTTTCATCCCCTCTCTAAAGAGCTATGCTTTATAAACATCTTTACTTAATATCAAACTTGACAAAAGATAGAAGTTATGTATTAGCCATTCAATGCGTATTCTGGGAGAGTAAACGTATTCAATGAGAGGCTTTTTTCCCCCATCTCTCCATCTCCCCATCCCCCCATATACAGCAGCAGAAGTTCCTTATAAGGGATAGCTCTAAAGAGTAGCGGCTTTCAAAGTCCCGCTAGTGCTTTTGTAATCATCCATAAAGATTGCTAAATCATGGCTTCTACATTTATCTTTTCTAATAGATAAGCGCACAAAGTTGTTATTTTTAATTTTTTATGGCTACAAAAAATGGTCAATCAATATCAACTCAGGTTAATACTTCTGAGATGAAAGCCCAAATTCAGAGTATGCCAAAATGGCTGCGTCCTTCTTTGGGAAAAGCTAGTGATATTTCTACTGTACAAAAAATTATAAAGCAGCGTCAGCTCCATACTATCTGTGAAGAAGGTCGCTGTCCTAACCGAGGCGAATGTTATGCTCAGAAGACAGCTACTTTTTTATTGATGGGTCCTACCTGTACACGGTCTTGTGCTTTTTGTCAAGTGGATAAGGGTCATGCTCCGATGCCTTTAGATCCAGAGGAACCACAAAAAGTAGCTGAAGCTGTGGAATTGTTGGGTTTGGAGTATGTGGTATTGACTTCTGTTGCTAGGGATGATTTGCCAGATGGCGGTGCTAGTTGGTTTGTCGCAACAATGACAGCTATTAGACAACGAAACCGAGAAACGAAAATTGAGGTTTTAACTGCTGATTTTTGGGGTGGTCAAGATGGACTTGGGGTTGAGAAGTTATCTGTTTCTCTAGCTGAAAGGCAAAAGCAACGGATAAAGATAGTTATAGATGCTGAACCTGCTTGCTATAACCATAATATTGAAACTGTACGACGATTACAAGGCCCTGTGCGTCGTGGGGCAAAATATGAGCGATCGCTTGATGTGTTACGGATTGTTAAGGAGTTAAACTCTAATATTCCTACTAAGTCAGGGCTAATGTTGGGACATGGAGAAACGAAAACTGAAATAATCGAGGCCATGGCAGATTTGAGAAAAGTAGGATGCGATCGCATTACTTTAGGCCAATATATGCGGCCTTCTCTAGCCCATTTACCGATACAAAAATATTGGACACCAGAAGAATTTGAGGAGCTTGGAGCGATCGCTCAACAAATGGGCTTTTCTCATGTGCGTTCTGGCCCTTTAGTGCGTAGTTCTTATCATGCTGGAGAAGGTGTTTAACCCACGTTCGGTACCACAAAATGTAGTATGGAAGAAGGAGTCAGGAGTCAGGAGACAGGAGACAGAATTTTAGAAGAAAATCATAGCTGCCGTGATTGAGTAATCATGTATAGCAAGTATTTATCCCACCCATACGCACTTCAAGTTGTAACATGAAAATTAGTATAAAATCCGTAGCAAACTTAAGTATTTATACTATATAAACTATCTTCATTTACCTCAATCGAGAGTCAAATTCTCAGTGAAATATTGAGCATAAATACTTACTGAATCCTTGACTCCTATTGACCACTATAATTTACTTCTTACTTTTGACTTTTGAATGCATGACTTTTGACTTATATTTTGTACTACATTTTGTGGTGCGGAATGTGGGTTTATGCGTAAAAAATTTACTCGGAATTTGATGAACTAAAAAAGTAATTGAGATGATTTACATAGTATAAATACTTACCAAGCTACAGATTTATATACTACTTTTAATAATACGCTCTTGAAGTGCGTATGGGTGGGCAAGAAGTAAAAAGAGAACAAATAATTTCCTATTCTTTAAATGTTTGTATAATATTGAATCAATTGTATGATAGGATTTTCTTGATCCCAAAAAAAGGCGGTAGGTCTCATCGTCTCTGTCTGCGGAGGGTTAAGTAGTTGCACTCCCTGTGTTTCGCTCCGCGACATATAACGCGCAGCGTTGCGCCAGCAAAACAGAAAGCCCTATCTGTGAGGTTGGGAAGCCCACATCATAATCTTTAATTTGATGTAGGAGAACGTCACTATAAAAATGGAGAATAAATTTAGATGAAATATTCTTTTCGTGCAAGTTGGGCTTTATTACTATTGGCTATCAACTTGGTTG
This sequence comes from Okeania sp. SIO3B5, assembly GCF_010692555.1. Lineage (GTDB taxonomy): Bacteria > Cyanobacteriota > Cyanobacteriia > Cyanobacteriales > Microcoleaceae > Okeania. Next base: position 8,904 of record NZ_JAAHHG010000384.1, read on the forward strand.
TTGCGGGCTACTATTTCGGTATTATCCAGTAGTCTTCAAGCTTTTATTTAGCTAGAGCGTCGATTCATCTCACACCAAATTTTCAATTATGGTGTGAGATGAATCGACGGTAAATTAATGGGACTCGATGTCCCATTAATTTACAAATTTTATGTTATGATAGACTCAAGCTGGTTTGAGTTAACAACCGCCAGTGATCAACCATGAAAATCAAATAAGATATGGGGTGAAATCCCAGAAATCCTAGTAATCCGTTGGGAATGTCAAATCCGATGGCGGCGCTAGGTGAGCAGCTTTTTTATTGGCCAAAAGGGCGGCGGGGCATCCCGTCCTTAAAGCTCGTAGAGTCCGACGGGGTACTGAGACTGCGAAACGAGAAGCCCACACTATAGCTTTAGCGAGCGTGTGGGAGTATGTCACCAAATCTGTGCCACTCTTGGGATACTCTATTCTTGAGAGTGGCACTTTAATGAAGTCAGAAGTCAGAAGTCAGAAGTCAGAAGTTAGAAGTTATTTTTGTAAGGGGGATTTTGAGCAACTCTCCAAAAATATTTCTCCTTAAAATGCGGGGTTGCGCGACCCAATTACTTTGATAAAGATACATCTACGATTTTGAGATAAAAAGTTAATTCTGTGATTTTCTCCTAATAATCAACCTCAAAAACAGTATTGTAAAGTTTTATTAATTTTATAGAAAAACATAGAAAAAAAACTAAAAATATCTTAGATTGGGAAAGGAAAGCAGAACAGGTCGTTAAATATTTAAAGGAGGGATAATGCAGTTAGTAGAACGTACTATTATTAAAAAAAATCATCCCAATTATAAATCACTTGATGCTCTAGCTTTCTTGTCTAAAAATCTTTACAATATAGCTAACTACATAGTTAGACAA
>NZ_JAAHHG010000385.1 GCF_010692555.1 Okeania sp. SIO3B5
CATGTCCGGTAGCATCGGAGCGTGTATAAAATTAAGGTGACACTCTTGAAAAAACCTTCTGCCTCCTGCCTCCTGCCTCCTGCCTTCCTTCCACCAAAGTCTAATTATTCAACCGGACATAATATCATCTCCCGTTATCCCGCTCATCGTTAATCTACAATACTTTGAAACAGCCCTGCTCCCAGGAGGGGAAGACAGGAGAAATGGAAATTATAGAGGAGGTAGTCGTAAAAATTGTAAGAGTGATTTTTCTGCCATAATCATCCTAAAATACTAGCTTTTTGCAGCTCTTTAGACCGAAAAGCTTGCACTTTTTTCGACCCAAAAAGGCTGAAACCAATATCAGTCAATGCTTTGATATTTAATCAGCAAACCCTATTTAATCCAGGAAGCCTTAACTGATATTACAGGACTTACGCAAAGACACTGTGTATAGAGTACAGTAACTATTGGACAATAGTTATGAGTACTATATATAGCGCATATGCGTAAGTCCTATATTAATTACAATTTTATTCAGCAAGCCCTAATAATTATTCATTCAGGACTTACGCACAGGCACTATTTATAGAGTATAAAGACTATTGTCCAATAGTTTCAAGCGCTATATATAGCGTATATGCGTAAGTCCTATAATTATTAATTATTAATTATTAATTATTAATTATTCGCTGTTCCCTCTTTTGAAAGATTGTCTAATCGGAATTTCAATGATAAATTCTGTCCACTCTCCAGATTTAGAGTTACATATTAGGTTTCCTCCATGATGTTTGACGACAATTTGGTAGCTAATTGACAATCCTAATCCTGTTCCCTTGCCAATCTTTTTTGTGGTAAAAAATGGATCAAATAACTTAGGCTGAATATCTGGCGAAATTCCATAACCATTGTCAACTATCCGAATGACAACCCAATCTTCCCTTACTATTGCAGTGTTAATACTAATTTTACCAGTATATTTTTTTCCTGTCATTGTCTGCCGTTGATTTTGTTCTTCCACAGCATCAATAGCGTTGCTGAGAATATTCATAAATACCTGATTGAGTTCGCCAGCATAGCAGTTAATGAGAGGTAACTGGTGATAGTCTTTGATTACCTGAATTTCTGAAGCATCTGGCTTTGCCCTCAGACGGTTATGGAGAATAGTGAGGGTACTATCAATACTTTCATGGATATTCACTTCTTTAAATTGTGATTCATCTAGACGAGAGAAAGTCCGCAAAGATTTAACAATTTCAGTAATGCGCTCGGTTCCCATCCGCATTGACTTAAATAATTTATCCAAATCTTCTCGGAGAAAGTCTAAATCTAACTCCTCTAGCAGTTCAGTAATATCCTCTGGGGGTTCGGAGAAGTTTTGTTGGTAGAGTCCTATCAACTCTAACAAGTCTTGAGTATATTCGGTAGCATGAACTAAATTACCGTGAATAAAACTGACTGGATTATTAATTTCGTGAGCTATTCCTGCAACCATTTGCCCAAGACTAGACATTTTTTCACTCTGCACCATCTGAGCTTGGGTAAGTCGCAACTTCCGTAATGTAGTTTCTAATTCATGAGTGCGTTTTTGTAGTTGTAATTCTGCTTCAACTCGCTCACTTGCTTCTAGGGATAGGTAAAGTAAATCTGCTAAGGCACTAGCAAAATTTTGTTCTTCTAAGCTCCAGTTACGAGCAATACCGATATGCTCCAAGGACATTACTCCGATCGTTTTTCCACGAAAATAGATTACCACATTCAACAAGGAAGTGATACCAGATGGTTTTAAGTATTCTTCCAGTAGTTTTTCCATCCTTAGATCTGAGGAAACATCATTACTAACTATCAGATGAGAATTTTCCCAACACTTAAAATAATTTGGATAATTAGTAACTACGAGTTCCATTCCTTGATTATGTTCGTCTGTGATTGAGTTGTACAAATCAATACATTTGATTTTAGTCTTATTTTCATTTAGTAGCCAAATACCAACTTGTTTCACTTCCAATGTTTGAGAAACTACTTCATTGACTACCTGGCAAGCTAGCAGGAAATCTCCTTGAGTTAATATCTTATTTTTAGAAAGCTCGATCAGTACCTGATTATGAGCAATTAACTGGCTGCGACTCTGTTGTAATTGAGCAGTGAGTTTTTGGAGTGATAGAGCTGTTTGGCGAGTGTCAGTGTAAAGTTTTGCTTGGTTAATAGCAATTGCAAGTCGCTCAACTATTTCCTGTAGTAGTATTACCTCTTCTTGATGCCAATGATGTATCTGACTACTATAACTACAACTCAACACTCCCACTACTTTAGAGGAGATTTCTATTGGTAATCCGATAAAAGACTTACATTTTTGAACAACTAACAATTTTTTGAGTTCTAAATCTTCTAGGGTACTAACTTGATTTATTCGGATAATTTCCCTCTTGAAAAAGCGATCATATAATTTGTCAACACTTTCTCTGGAATAACAACTAATGGTACTTACTAATTCCGAATGTTTAGCTTCTGTCACTATTTCCCAAAATGGCTGTACAGCTGTAGCATGATACCAAGCAAAAGTACAGCGTTCAATGTTGAGTAAAGTATGAATCTCGCTCACGGCTGTTTCCAAAATAGTGTTGATATCGAGAGAGTGAAGAATTTGGCTAGCAATATGACTTTTGAGCCAGTCACGACTTTGAACTTCCAGGAATTTATGCCGGGTTTTCTCTAATTCAGCATTTGCCAGTTGATTTTTTTTCCGTACTATTGTCACCACAGCAACACTTACAGCAAGCAAACCATTTAAAAACAGGTACAACCAGAGGAAATTTATTAACATTCGATCTGATTCAGCCGACAATACTTCTGGAGAAATATAAGAAACTATTTTCCAACCGTAGCTATCTATGGCGTTTTTGGATAGGGTAATCTTAGGAATGTTTATAGGAATGTTTACTTGAGCCAAGTTTTGAGATATATTCCGAGGGTTAAAGGTGGTAAAAATAAATAATCCCTCCTTCGTGTGTATTTGTCCTGAATCTTTGAGAGATATATCTTGCCATGCTTCGGGAAACTGACGCTCAAATATTTGTTGCCTTCGGTTGGGTAGTATAAAACCCCATTCTTTTTCTGGATATTCTGGATTGATTAACCAAAATCCAGTCCTATTCAGTAGCATTGACTGACCTAAAGTCCGATAATTTTCTTGGGTTAGCTGTCGATTTAAGTGTTCTCCCATGTAGTTGCTCACTACAATCCCTTGGAGCTTATTTTGGCGATCGTATATAGGTGCAGCTAATCGTATAGATGGTTTAAATCGTCGCTTAATTTTTCCCTGTTCTTGGTTTAAGTCAAAGGCAGAGATGTAAATACTATCTTTTGGCATAGCGATCGCTGTTTTGAAGTAATCTCTATCTGCTTTATTTTGCAGTAAGTTTTGGCGAACAAGTTCAACTTTTCCATTTTCATAGTTAACTCTAACTATTTCCTGGCCTTTAGTATCAAGCAGTCGAATTTGGTAATAAAGTTGCTGATATTTAGCAAATGCCACAAACTGTTCTTCTATATGCCCTAAATGTGAGGATTGTATTTGAGGACTATTTTTTTTATCAGCAAAATATCTTTCTATGTCTGGTAGTTTAGCTAAATTTTTTACATCTAAAATTAAAGACACAAATGAGTTGTTTATGAGGGTATTTTTCACTTCTACAACTTGCTTTTCTTCTGTTTTTATGACTTTTACTTTGCTACTAACGTCTATGTAGTAGCTGTTAGCAAGGACCCCTCCGATGAGAATAGATATAGGAAAAAATGTCAGTGCAAATTGTTTGGCGATTGCAGCACGATCTTGTCTTAATGATAGAAATTTTAATATTTTATCTTTATATTGATTCAGTTGTATTTTCTGATAAATAACTAACTCAAAAATATTTTTACAGCCCAAAAAAAACTCAAAAATAATATATATCATAGTTATAAAATCCTCTAAGTAAATTTTTATACTATAATTATATAATACCAATAATCATCTATGTCACATTCATCTGTATAACAATCAGGAATCAAATGTGAGAATTGAAGTGTTCCTTGTAAAGTATAGAATATAGCAGTTATCTTAGTTCTTATATATTTGTTTTTTCTTCTTCCCTGTACCCTGTACCCTGTACCCTAAAAGTCTCCAATATCTCACAACTAAAATCTTATGGCTATATAAGTAATTTCAACTAAATTGTATGGCTCACCCAACTGGATGATTACTACATAAATTTTTTTTACCGAATTATTAATTATTAATTATTAATTATTAAATAATTCGCGCCTTGAAGCCTCCCCTTTTAAGGCACAACTACGTTAACGCGTAGCGTCCCGGAGGGAACGGTCTCCTCGCTGGCCGACCATCGACCAAGAGAAGAAATAATATCTCCTGATATTCAATCAAGAGCGGTTTTAACCAGAGGTAATTATCAATTATCCATTATCCATTAATGAAATTATTTTTATTTGCAATAAAACTATAAATATAGGTAAAAAAATACATCTTATTTCTCTAAATAAAAATTTAACTTTTATACAAAATATTTTATTGATTAACATACTTATGATATTATGATAAATATAGTAGTTTTCATATTTATGAAGTATGATAACCAGCCATAAAAATTATGTAGCAAGAAAAAAAATCAAGAATGCTATCATGCTAAAATAAAAATGTCAATAAAATCATAAAAATTGTTCAATTCCTGTTCCCTATTTCCTGTATTCTTCCCAGAAACTATTTCCTATTTAATAGACATCTCCAAAAATCAAAAATAAAATCAATTATCGTACAGAAATCATCAGTTATTTCCTTCTATTCCCTATTCCCTCTTTTCTGAAAAATAGCCCAGTTGAAATGTAATTTTCATCTTTAAAATACTTAAAAAAAATACCGAATTATTAATTATTAATTATTAATAATTAAACAATTCTGGTTTAAAGCCTCCCCTTTTAAGGGGAAAAAAGCGGTCGTTTGCGGAGCATTCCGTAGGATGGGATGGCGTTTTGCTCCACAACATATAAAGCGGAGCGGCTCTGATAAGAGCGGGTCTCGTCGCCATATCCAATCGACCAAGAGAAGAAATAATATTTCCTTATTTTCAATCCTCTCGGTTAAAACCCGAGGTAATTATCAATTATCCATTATCCATTATCAATTAATTACATTTGATATTCTTAGCCATAAACTCAGTACAAAATGATCGAAATCGGTGGTTTAATTATTCCTCCAGCACAAAGACAACGCATAGAAATACCAGTGGCACGTCTGCCTACTCAAACTTTAATTACTTTACCAGTTACAGTTATAAATGGTAGTCATACAGGGCCGATACTTTGGTTAAGTGCTGCTATTCATGGAGATGAAATTAACGGTGTAGAAATTATTCGTCAAGTATTACAAAAAATTTCTCCATCTCTATTAAGAGGTACAATAATTGCAGTACCAATTGTTAATATATTTGGCTTCATAGAACAATCACGTTACTTACCAGATCGTCGTGACTTAAATCGTTCTTTTCCAGGTTCAAATAGAGGTTCTCTTGGCAGTCGTTTAGCTCATTTATTCATGGCAGAAATTGTTAGTAAATCTACTCATGGTATTGACTTACACACCGCTTCAGATCATCGCAAAAATTTACCACAAATTCGGGCAAACCTCCATGATAGTAGAACTTATGAATGTGCAAAAGCATTTGCAGCACCAGTAACAATTCATTCCCAAACTAGAGATGGTTCCTTACGCGAAGCAGCTACCAAACGTGGCATTCCTGTCTTATTGTATGAAGCAGGAGAAGCATTACGATTTGACGAAAATGCGATTAAAGTAGGAGTAGAAGGAATTATGCAGGTAATGGGAGCATTAAATATGTATCAACAAGAAACCTACATAGATCCACAAGCAACGGTACAAATTCATGAGACTAAGTGGGTGAGAGCTTCTTGTAGTGGGATTTTGAGACTATATGTGAAACTAGGCCAGCAAGTTACAAAGAAGCAAGTTTTAGGTATAATTTCAGATGCTTTTGGAGAAAAAAGTACTACGGTTAATGCTTCCTGTGCAGGAATAGTCATTGGTAGTTTACAAAATCCGCTGGTTAATCAAGGTGATGCGATCGTGCATATTGCTGTTTTATAGCAGAAGGCAGAGGGCAGAATTCAGAATCCAGAATCCAGAATCCAGAATTCAGAATCCAGAATTCAGAATTCAGAATTCAGAAGGTAGAAGGTAGAAGGCAGAAGGTAGAAGGCAGAAGGTAGAAGGTAGAAGGCAGAAGCAAGCCAAGAAATAAATTTCTTGGCTCAAAGCAGAAGTCATCTAAAGATGACTAAAGATAGCTAATTTATTATAGCTAATTAGGGCTTGCTGATTAAAGATAAAAGCATTGATTAGTAGTGGTTTCAGCCTTTTTTTGTCGAAAAAAGTGCAAGCTTTTCGGTATAAAAAAATGTTCCATTTTCAACCATTACCACATATTTCTCGATCTTCCCCTCCTGGGAGGGGGGCATTGCATAATTGTGGGATGATTTTATCAGAGAGGATTAACTATCATCTCCGTGTCCCCGTGTCCCCGTGTCCCCGTGTCCCCGTTTCTCCGTGTCGGCCTCAATCATCCCAGTATTCAGCAACGCCGGGAGGGGTTAGGGGTGGGTCCCCATCTCCCTTACTCCCCATAATTACCGATGCTACCGGATTTGATATTAGGGGTGGGTTTTCCCCTACCCCTACCAACAGACTTTCCATACGCAAACCCTAATTACAGCACTTTTGAGGAAGTGTGAGGTACAGTTGTAAGACTATTCTTATATTTCCTGTTCCCTGTTCCCTGTTCCCTGTTCCCTACAAAGTAAGTATTCAACCGGACATAATTTTATCCTCTCAAGAAGAAATCATCCTCACTAATAGATGCAATATTCGTGAGATTAGCAAATTCACCACCACTGCCAAATGCTGCTGCTGTTCCATTTACATTGTAGAACAATTTACCGTTGTTGCTGTTATAAACAATAACTCCTGCCGAGGTTTCAGCATCAGCATCACTGGTAACTATAGCAAATTCACTATTAACGCTGAAACCCTCTCCCGAATCACTGGTAATAGCTGTAAAAGTGCTTTTGTCGAGCAAAATCACATCTTCTCCCGGAACAAAGTCAGTAATGTCATCTACTCCAAGATCGTCTGAGTTAAATTCATCAGTCGTATTGAAGATAAAGCGGTCAATACTCCCACCACCAGTCAGGATATCATTACCCTCACCACCGTTCAAAAAATCTCGCCCTTGACCGCCGCTCAAAAAGTCATCACCATTGCCACCAAAGAGGCGATCATTACCTTGACGACCTCGGAGAACATCATCGCCATCTTGACCAAAGAGGAAGTCATTACCTCGACTACCAATAATTTGGTTATTACCATCAGGATCATTAATAGTATCATTTCCTGCTAGCAAGAAATCATCCTCACTAATAGATGGAATATTCGTGAGATTAGCAAATTCACCACCACTGCCAAATGCTGCTGCTGTTCGATTTGCATTGTAGAACAATTTACCGTTGTTGCTGTTATAAACAATAACTCCTGCTGAGGTTTCAGCATCAGCATCACTGGTAACTATAGCAAATTCATTATTAAAGCTGAAACCCTCTCCTGAGTTACTGGTAATAGCTGTAAAAGTGCTTTTATGAAGGAAAATCACATCTTCTCCCGGCATAAAGTCAGTAATGTCATCTACTCCAAGATCGTCTGAGTTAAATTCATCACTCGTATTGAAAATAAAACGGTCAATACTAGCACCACCAGTCAGAGTATCGTTACCCTCACCACCGTTCAAAAAATCCCGCCCTTGACCGCCGTTCAAAGAGTCATCACCATTACCACCAAAGAGGCGATCGCGACCTTGACGGCCTTCTAGAGTATCATCTCCGTCTTGGCCATAGAGGGAGTCATTACCTTGACTACCAATAATTTCGTCATCACCATCACGACCATTAATATTATCATTACCTGCCAGACCTGTAATTGTGTCGTTTCCATCTGTACCATTGATGCGATCATCATTAGGAGTACCATTTATCAGGGGTGAGTTTTGTAATTCCACTGCACCAATATCAACCCCTCCACCTCGGGTTCGTGGTTCGCCTCGTTGGTCGCTAGTAAGTGCGTTGGGATTGATACCTGCATCAATGGCAGGACTATTGGGAAGAGGTAAATGGGTCAAGGTGGGGCCACCATTGTCAGCAAGGTTTTCAAGTAGAGGGTTGGCGATACCTGTTTGGTCGTTGTTACCGTTGAAGTTACTGATGGCGTTACCTGTACCAATAAGATTGTTGCCACCACTGATAAGAATATTATTACTTTCTAAGAAGTCAACGTCGCTGTTGATATTACCAGAAATAATGCTAGAGGTAACAGTGGCATTGGCATAAAAAGTATAGCTGGTGTAGTTACCATTATTATCAATCTCTACAGATTCTGCTTTTTGGAAAATACCACTTCCTAAGTTTGAAGGGGCTTCATTACCAGTAATAGTACTATTGCTAATGTTAGCTACACCAAGATTACCGATACCGCCTCCACCGCCGTTGGATGCTTCATTGCTACTAATAGTGCTGTTGTTGACAAAAGCTATACCTGAGTTGTAGATACCTCCACCATAAAAAAATGTTGAGTTACCGCTAATAGTACTATTGCTAATAATAGCTGTACCATCCAAGTTTCTAATACCACCACCACGATTAGCTGAATTATCACTAATAGTGCTGTTGTTGACAAGAGCTATACCTGAGTTGCTGATGCCACCACCACGATCGGCTGAATTGTCACTAATAATGCTGTTGCTAATACCTGCTGTGCCTGAGTTGTCAATACCACCAGATGTACTTGCTGAGTTACTACTAATAGTGCTATCGTCAATATTGATGTTTGAGCTGTTGTCGTTGAAGATACCGCCACCAGAAAATGCTGAATTACCACTAATAGTGCTATCGTTGATATTGGCTGTACCACTGAAGAAGTTAGAAATACCTCCACCATCAACTGCTGAGTTATCAATAATCGTGCTATTGCTGATATTAACTGTGCCTGAAAAGTTTGAGATGCCTCCACCATCAAAATCTGCTGAATTATCACTAAGGTTACTGTTACTGATACTAACTGTGCCTGAATAGTTTGAGATGCCTCCACCAAATGTATTGCCAAAATTACCACTAATAGTACTGTCACTGATGTTAGCTGTACCTGTGTTTCGGATGCCTCCACCATAAAACGCTGAGTTATCACTAATAGTACTGTTGGTGATATTAGCTGTACCTGCATTGTAGATACCTCCACCACCATTAATCAAGAAATTTTCTAAATTTCCACTAATAGTACTGTTGTTGATACTAATTTTACCTAAATTGTAGATTCCTCCACCAGGACTATTAGCTACAAAACCACCAGTTATTTCTACATTCTCTAACTGTAGGGCAGCATCTTCCAAAACATGAAACACTCTGTTATTAATTCCTGTTGCACCCCCAGCATCAATAACAGCTTTGTCTTGTCCTTGTGAAATAACTGTAATTTCTCCACCACCAGCAACAATATCTAAATCTCCGGTAGCAGCAGCATCTTCCCCACTACCAGAAATAGTCAGATTATATGTTGCTCCTGCTGTTAATTGAATAGTGTCATCTTCCGGTGTGCTATTGGCTTGAATTATTGCTTCCCGTAAAGAAGTCACACCATCACTATCATCTACTACATCATTAGGAGTATCCACCACAATATTTGCCA
>NZ_JAAHHG010000386.1 GCF_010692555.1 Okeania sp. SIO3B5
TATTTCCAAGAGCAAAAATTGAGTAAAAAGACTCGCCCTAACAGTCAACCTATTTAAACAATAAATATTGAAAGAAACAACACAAATCAACAGAAATATCACCAACATTTCATATCTGACATCCCAATTAGTCAAAAAAGCTAAACCGATAAAAATTAGCCTGGGAAAAAACTTTCTACTTTCATGGAATTGAGCAAATAAATCACTAAAAGATAAATTTCCAGCATAGATTTTCTCAAACATTACAGCCAGAGGCCATTGGTCAGAAAAAGGAAAATTTACGCTATATTTGAGGATGCAAATTCCCATGAATAAAACTGGTAAAAAAATCAGACAGAAAATAGGAATTTGTTGGCGATTGAATTGTTGCATGCAGTATATTTTTTTTTAATTGAAAGGTAAGCATAACAGAGATTTATAATATCATTTGGAAATATAGATTATACAACATATTTCAAGTATCTAAAGAAATATTTGCCACGGGAGCAAGATGCTCCCACTGCCGTGTCTTCTAATAATTCTATTGAAAAATTATTCAATCAAGCGGATTTTAAATTGGAGAGAAAAGATACAGCGTATTCCACTTTGGTGAGGTACAATCACGGGAGCAAGATGCTTCTGAGCGAGCAAGATGCTCGGACTGGGAAGATTTAATTATTAATATCTGTACTTCATATACTTGGAATTTGCTGTAAAAGTTGACAGCTTTTTATTTACTCCAAAAAATAATAACCCTGTAGAGACATTATATGTAACATCCCTGCTCCCTAAAATACAGTGTACACCCATCATGCAGGCGCAGGCAAGATGCCCGCGCCACAAGACAATAGATGCCCGCGCCACAAGATTTTCACCATTTACCTGAAATATGCTTTCATTAATGGATAATTGATAATTACCTCTGGTTAAAACCGAGAGGATTGGATATAAGGAATATTGTCTTTTTTTTCCCTTAAAAGGGGAGGCTTTAAACCTGAATTATTTAATTATTAATTATTAATTATTAATTATTAATTATTGCGATCGCGTGCCTCTTTGAGCAATTCCACAACCTCTTGATGACCTTCTGAACTTGCCCATACCAAAGCCGTCCATTTATTGTTATCTTTAGCCTTGATATCTGCTCCCCGGTCTAACAAAGTTTGCACAACACCAATATAACCACTACCAGCAGCAGTCATCAGCGCAGTCAAGCCAAAATTAGTAGTAGCATTGACATCAGCACCAGCATCCAACAATAATTCTAAAATTTCCCGATCGCCACTACCAGCAGCACCCATCAAAGGCACCCAAGCATCATTATCACTATTGTTGACATCAGCGCCAGCAGCCAATAATTTTTTAACTATCTCTATATGGCCAGCTTCCACAGCAGCAATTAAAGGAGTGGAACCCTCCGAGTCTTTAGCATCGATCTCTGTACCTTCATTCAGCAAAGTTTCTACTTGAGAAATATCTCCGGTTTTAACCACATCAATTAATTCTGTCATCTTAGATTTTCTCCTATAATTTGGTTTACTTTAGTAAGTATATTAGCTTCTTAGGGAATAGGGAGCAAGCAGGGAATAAATATACAAGTTTACCGAATAATTAAGGTTGAAAGTCTCTTATAGCAGCCGCTACTATAGTTAGGAGATCGGGTAATTATGATGATTCATAACGCGAGCAAGATGCTCGCACTAATTGTAAAACAACAACCAGGCGGTTGCTATAGAATTCGTCGCTGCCTAAAGTTTTTACGGGATGCTATGGAATTTGTCTGGCCTCAAGCGTCCTAACAGTTATGGCGGTTGCTATAAAAAAGAAAAAATAAATCAAAAAAATCCTGTTCGCCTATTCTATCCCTTATAAATGGTAAAGTGTTTGTAGTGCGGGCATCTTGCCCGCGACTGGTGCACCTCACTAATATGAAATACGCTGTATCACCTAAAACCTACCACCTCTCTATGAAAAAAATTGATGCTGTATCACCTAAAACCTACCACCTCTCTATGAAAAAAATTGATATTGTCATCCTCTCAAATGGCCCGGGAGAATTAGTTACTTGGGTGCGTCCTGTTGTACAACAGTTACGACAACAGGCAAATACTGATATCCGAATTTCTGTCCTTCTTTCACCTTGTCCCCATGCTACCGGAAAAGAAGCAGCGATCGCTCTTTCCTATCCAGAAATAGACAGAGTACAACCCGCAGAATATTTTTGGCGGTTTTTGCTTCAGGGAAAAACGGCGGAAAATTGGCATTGGCATCCCCAGGGAATAGTTTTATTTTTGGGAGGCGACCAATTTTTTACTGTTGCGGTAGGAAAACGCCTTGGTTATCGTACTGTTATTTATGCTGAATGGGATGCTAGATGGTGGCGCTGGATAGATAAATTTGGCGTAATGAAACCAGAAGTTGCTGCTCAAGTACCATCAAAATATGCTGAAAAATTTACAGTAGTGGGAGATTTGATGGCAGAAGTAACCAGTAATTTAGATTTACCAACAACAGAGGAAAATATTGTTGAGTATATTGGGTTATTGCCTGGCTCGAAACCTACTAAGTTATCTTTAGGTGTACCTTTAACTTTAGCGATCGCTCAACATATCCACAAAGTACGCCCGCAAACGAGATTTATTATTCCAGTTGCTCCTACTCTGGAATTATCTACTTTAGCCAGTTTTGCCGACTCTCAAAAAAATCCAGCAGTTCAAAAAATGGGTGGTGTTGAGGCAAAATTATTAATTCCTCCAGACTCCGAGACAGAAAATCCTAAATTAGTTACACCTACAGGTTTAGAAGTAGAATTAATAACGCGCACTCCTGCTTACGATCTACTTTCCCAATGTCGTCTTTGCTTAACCACAGTTGGAGCTAATACTGCTGAGTTGGGTTCCTTAGCAATACCGATGATTGTATTATTACCCACCCAACAACTAGATATTATGAGAGCTTGGGATGGTTTGCCTGGGTTGTTAGCAAACTTACCAGGGGTAGGAGCTGCTTTTGCTGCCGGAATTAATTGGTTAGTGTTGCGCAAGGGGCAACTGTTTGCTTGGCCGAATATTTGGGCAAAACAGGAAATTGTGCCAGAGTTGGTAGGGAAACTGACACCGGAAACAGTAGCAGAATTAGTATTAGATTTTTTGAGTCATCCAGAAAAATTAGCAGAAATGCGCGATCGTCTCAGAAGTGTTAGAGGTGAACCGGGAGCGGCACAAAAATTGGCTGAAATTGTTTTATCGTTGCTATGTTCCGAAAGTGTTGAGTATTAGACATCTCCAGAAAATAGGCCACAGGCAACAGGGAGAAATAATTGATAATTTATGGATAAGAATTGATTTTATTTTTGATTTTTGGAGATGTCTATTAGCGGTACTTAGGGCTTGCTGATTAAATCTAAAAGCATTGACATATAAAGACAAGTGCCTTTTTGGGGTCTAAAAAAGTACCTGGTTTTCAGCTCTTCACGCTCAAAAAAGAGGGTATTTTAGGCGCATAGTTGGGCAGAACAATCTTGGGACAAAACTTAGCTCCTATCTCCTCTAAATTCCCATTTCTCCTGTCTCCTGTCTCCTGTCTCCTGTCTCCTACCCCAGCAAAAAGACTTTCCATACGCAAACCCTACTTAGACATTTTATGGTCGAAAAATACCTGAAAGTCAGTATCCAAGTTTATCCTCTAATTCTTCAATTTTATCCTCCACTTTTTTTCTTTCTCTTTCTTGCTTTTCAATTGTTTTTTCTAATTCAAATTTTTGAGCAGTATGAGATGTAATTACTAAATCTTCTCGGAGAGTAGCTATCTTTTCACTATATACGTCATATTGCTTTTGAAGACTATCTAGTTCCTTTTGTAGACGTTGATTTTTCTGTGCTTTTATAGACTCTTGACTTGGTAATTTAGCCTTTATTTTCTGAGGAGTTTCGATATCGAAAATATCTAACCAGTCTTCTGTAGTTACAGAATTTTCAATTGCTTCAACAGCAAGAGGATCGATTATATTCTCAACAAGTAAACGTTTTTCAATCAATTTCTTCTTAATCCTTTCCTCGATGGTATTCTTCATCCAAAAACTATAAACTGTTAAGCTTTTTGTTTGTCCAATTCTATGAGCTCTATCTTCAGCATTTTGCATCTTTGCTGGGTTCCAGAGATGATCGAAGTGGATTACATAAGAAGCTTCTGTCAAAGTTAAACCAAAACCTACAGATTGAATAGTGGCCAGAAAAACATTAATTTCCGGCTTGCTGCGAAAATCACTAATTATTTGATTTCGGTTTTGCTCAGATATTCCACCCTTGTACAAAACAAACCTAATTTTTTTCTGAGTTAGCAATTTTGCAAGTTTATCAACTCCTTCAGAAACATACTGAGAAAATATGATAACTTTCTGATTATTCGCTACTATTATGTCAAGATATTCAAGCAATCTATCTGTCTTTGGACTGGTGTATTTTTCCTTGGCAAAGTTACAAATTTGCTTCAATTTGTTGAGGATGACAAATATATGAGTTTTTTTAACTTCACCTTGATTACTAATAATAGTTTGAATCTTTTGGCGACCAGCATTTAGAGTTTCATCATAAACCTTTTGTTGATTTTCATCTAACTCTAACCAATCTTCTTGGCAATTTTTTTCAGGCAAATCTTTTAAAACATCTTGCTTTAATCTACGCAGTGTATATGGCTCAATAGTACTTCTAATTTCTTGATCTGAGTAATTAATTTCTGTCTTAAATAAATCAGGATTAATAAATGAAAAAAGTGCTTTAACATCCTCAATACTATTTTCAATTGGTGTACCAGTTAACGCCCATCTGTATTTAGAATTTAACTTGCGGACTGCTTTAGAACGCTCAGAGTTTCTATTTTTTATATATTGAGCTTCATCTAAGATAATACAATCAAATTTATTCAAATCAACTAATACATTTTCTGATAAATCTCTAGGGAGAGTATAATAGCTTGTAATATATATATGAGCTGGTATTTCCCATAATTTACGGCGCTTTCTACTACCTCCTCTAACAATTATTACATAAAGTTCTGGTGTCCAAAGATAACAATGACCGCTCCATCCTTCTGGCTTTTCAGTTTCAATAGTTAGTGCGACACTACCAATTACTGCTGGAGGACAAACTATCAAAGCAGATTTAATATTTCCTTGTCTAAAAAGAAAACGTATTGCATTGACTGTTTGGACAGTTTTACCTGTACCCATTTCATCTGCTAGTAAAGCTGAAAATTGACTAATTAACCACAATATTCCTTGCTGCTGATAACCTCTTAAAGGTTGATATAAATCAAACTCATCTGAAAAATAAAATGATAGAGGTGGTTGTAATAAAGGTTTTAATAAATCCCAGTAATCTACTTGGTTAGTTAAATAATTAGCTTTCTGAGCTTGCTCGATCAAAAGTTTTTTTTCTTCATTTCCAAGTCCAGATAAGTTTTTTCTAATTTGTTGATTTTCATCTTCAAAAACTTTCCCATCAACTTTTTTTACTTTAAGCAGCTCAAGTAGATTATCTGAAATATGTGTCTGCGAAAATTGAAAATTATATTTAAGGATTTTAGGCTGAACAATTAATTTTATTAGGTTGCCGCTAAGGTTTTTATTCGTATGAAAAATATCGGTGTAATCAAAATTTGTAGGTTGTGGAATAAGGAACAGAATTTCTGAAATTTTAAAGTTTTTAGGATTCGGAATTGGCTCATATATTTTTAGTATATTTGGAACAACAAACAAAAGGTTATTAGAAACTCGGACTTTTGAAATAGTGAAACATAAATTATTTGAAATTAGTGGAATAGGTATCTCAAAATATATGCGAAAGCAAGCTGGTTTTCTAACTCCAGAAATTTTTTAGCAAAATAACGTATCACCGTTCTTAGAAACCTATGATTGTCTACATAAATCTATGATTTTCTATAAATAATCTGTTCTATTCTTGCTTCTACCTGGCAACGTCGGCGTTATCCAGTCCACAAGCTGACACGGACGAACTGCCCGCCATAGCTAAATTTAATGCTGCATTCAAATCTCGTTCGCGCTAGCGTTGCGGAGCAATCGCAGCTTAAATTGCAGTGTTCGCAATTGAAAACGCGCTCTGATAACAACAGAGATTCTTTAACAGTTCCACACCTACTGCAAGTTTTAGAACTAGGAAACCATCTATCAACAATGATTAACTTAGAACCGTATAACTCACACTTGTACTCGCGCCTGTCTACGAAACTCATAAAAACCCATAGAACCAACGGCCTGAGCTAGACTGCTGTATAGTTCTGCTAATGAGTCAAATGCAGCAAGAATCTTTAAACGAGTGGCTGAAGTTTCTGTGAGTAATACTGCTTGTTCTTTTGAGTAAGCTGCTTTACTAGGATCAATCAATATATTATGTAGAGCAGTAGCATCTTGAACAGTAACAGGTAAATCAGCACCGATACCAATTAGTAATGCGTAGCCATTAGAGAAGGTTTGATTAGTCATGGTTCACTTTTATTAACTTATGAAATTTGATGATTTCGTAATCAAGTTAAGTTGGCTATAAAAAATTTCAACATATTGGTAAAGGATAGTTTTGTAGCAAGTATTTTCCAATCTACCCAATTAATATTTTGAGTTTTTTTTAATAGTCAATTTTTATTTGTTAATAGTTAATATCTTTAAGAGGTTTGTTTAAGAACATCACGCTTAGAGCGAAAAAAAACGCGTGGTTTGTATTGATGGGGGATAGGCGACCTGCCATTATAATATTGCTTTTGAAGACTATCGTTTTTTGGTAATAGTGCATTGTAGTGGTATAGACAGTGGGAGCATCTTGCTCCCGTTCTAAGTATTGCTTGTCTCCACTTAATAATCAAGAGTTAGATTTTTGTTTTGGCTGCCGAAATTTATAAACGTCTTTAATAACCTGCACCCAACTATCAGTAAAAGCCTCAAGAA
Organism: Okeania sp. SIO3B5; assembly: GCF_010692555.1. Taxonomy (GTDB): domain Bacteria; phylum Cyanobacteriota; class Cyanobacteriia; order Cyanobacteriales; family Microcoleaceae; genus Okeania. The sequence continues at coordinate 6,935 of NZ_JAAHHG010000386.1, forward strand.
GGCGATCGCCTTTTTCTTTCGTCGCTACCTTGGCATCACCCAACACGCCACTACAGCTCAACTCCCGCGTTAACCAAGCAAAAGGCAACTTTCCCTCCATACTTAACATACTGTCTTCAGGCAAATCTTGAGGATATTCCGTTACTGCCTTATCCATTTTTACCGTATCCGGCAATATTGACAACATCATACTGGTTTCCCCATCTCCTGCATGAATTCCCAATTCCATTTCCTTTGGCGTAAACAACTCTTCGTTAGGGAGAGGTACGCGCCAAGCAAAAAGCGGAAATAGCAAAAAATCCTCATATTTCTGGTGCAAGTCTCGCGCCACAATTTCGATAACTTGTGGTTGTCCGCCATGGGCGTTCAAAAATACCAATTTTCGGAACCCAGAACGATAGAGACTTTCAGCCATTTCTGTTAATACTGCCATCAAAGTCTGGGCGGTGAGAGTAATAGTACCCGGAAAATGCCAATGTTCGTTAGATTTACCGTAATATTGAGTAGGCAAAGCATAGGCAGGAATATTAGAGTCAAGTTTAGCTAGTGCTTTACCTGTTACATAAGTAGCGATCGCCGAATCAACAATTATAGGTAAATGAAAACCATGTTGTTCGATAGAACCCACTGGTTGAATAATTACTACATTTTCCTTATTTGGCATTGTTTCAATATCTTGCCAGGTGAGATAGGGAAAAAATCTTTCTGGTGGGATGAAATTGTGCATCATAAATAATAGTTAAACATCATTAACAATTAAGTGAACTTGTTCAAGAAACTTTTGTCAATCTTATCGCGCTACGCGTAATACCAATTTGATAAATGTTTGCTACATTTTCTTGAGCGGGGGAGTAGGGGAGTGGGGGAGTCGGGGAGAAGTAAATATAAGAATAATTAACAATAACTAGCTAATAATTATCAAAAAAGCTATTCAATCTGTGTTAATTACTTAATAATTGAAGTACAACTTAAGTATAGCATTCTTTTTTCAAATTGGTATAAGGCAACAGGCAACAGGCAACAGAGGAATAAAAAAGGGTTTCAGCTTCTATTCATGTCAAACACCTTAATATACCAAGCGTGATAAATGTTTGTTACAAATGGTAGGGACGTTGCATGCAACGTCCCTACGAAAGAAGGAAGAAGAAAGAAGGAAGAAGGGAGAAATATTGAAAAAAAGGGAAAAACGATATAAATAACTATCTAAAATGAACTGGACTAGCCATTTTTCCGCATATCTTATCGAGGTCTACCTTTTTGTAGCATTCTTTTTTCAAATTGGTAATATGTAGCGCTATATATAGTTTAGTGCCCAAAACCAAGGGTAGTCCTGCTCGCTTCATTAATTGATAATTGATAATGGATAATTACCTCGGGTTTTAACCATTACGGAATTGAATATAAGGAAATGTTATTTCTTTTTTCCCCTTAAAAGGGTCGGCTTTAAACCAGAATTATTTAATTATTAATTATTAATTATTAATTATTAATTATATGTTATAAATATGCTATAAATAGTACTCAATTTAAAACTACTCATGGCTTACGAACGCGAAAAACAAATAGCAATTGAAGCTGCTCTAGCAGCAGCAAAACTCTGCGAACAGGTTCGTGGAAACATTCCCCCTGCAATGGAAAAAGGTGATAAAAGTCCTGTAACTGTTGCTGACTATGGCGCTCAAGCGTTGATTTGCAAAGCCTTGGGTGAGACCTTTCCAGAAGATCCAGTGGTAGGAGAAGAAGACGCCACTGAATTACAAAGTCCAGAGATGGCAGAAAATTTGACAAAAGTAACAAATTATGTAAAAGAACAGATAGCAGATGCTACTCCAGAACAGGTAGTACAGTGGATTAACCAAGGTAATGGTAAAGTCGGACCTCGTTATTGGACTTTAGACCCCATTGATGGCACAAAAGGGTTTTTACGTCAAGACCAATATGCAGTAGCTTTAGCATTGGTGGAAGCAGGAGAAGTTAAAGTAGGGGTGTTAGCTTGCCCAGCAATGCCAGTAGAAAATAATCAACCAGGGATGCTGTATGTAGCGGTGCGGGGTGAAGGAGCAGCAATGATGCCAATAGCAGGAGGTGAATTGACTCCTATTCATGTTGTGAAAGCGGGTGATACTACTAATCTCAGGTTTGTGGAAAGTGTGGAAAGTTCCCACGGCGATCAAGACCGTCAGAATGCAGTAGCGAAAGCTGCGGGTATTACTGCGCCTTCTGTACGAGTAGACTCTCAAGCAAAATATGGTATTGTGGCATCTGGGCAAGCTGCTTTATATTTGCGTTTGCCTTCGCCGAAGTCTCCTAACTATCGAGAGAATATTTGGGATCATGCTGCCGGAGCGATCGTTGTGGAAGAAGCTGGGGGGCGTGTTTCCGATCTTTATGGTAAACCGTTAAATTTTGCTGATGGATCGAAGATGGTTGATAACCGTGGCGTGGTTGTTAGTAATGGGATAATTCACGACCAAGTTTTAGCTGCTTTGCAAGATTGACATAGCGCTACGCGCAAGTTAGAAGTCAAAAGCCATTTCAAGTCAAAATTCAAAAGTCAAAAGCCTTTTCAAGTCAAAAGTCAAAAGTCAAAAGTCAAAAGTAAGAATTTTTAAAGTTATATCATGTTCGGATAATTACTTATAATAAAATTTTTGTTTGTAGTTGGGCTTGAGCCTCTGAAATACTTACTATTATTGCTCAAGCCCAACTACGAGCCTAATTGGGGTTTGCTGAAAAAGTCTGTTGGTAGGGGTAGGAGACAGGAGACAACCCACCCCTCGCCCCTCCCCCTCCGGTGGAGGGGAAGACAGGAGAAATGGAAATTATAGAGGAGGT
>NZ_JAAHHG010000387.1 GCF_010692555.1 Okeania sp. SIO3B5
AGGGAACAGGGAACAGGCGGGAGTTTCAGTAAAATTAGACAATGCCAGATTTTACCTTCTTCCTTCTTCCTTCTTCCTTCTTCCTTCTTCACTTTGAGAAACTAACACAAATTGTTAAAACAATAGATTTTTATCCTTTTATAAAGATATGATAATGGTGTAGATAACAATTAAGTAATATTCGTGATTTTTAGGTTAGTGGCGATCGCCACCTACTTAATATTGACCTATAATTCAGTAGATAGGCCAATAGTACAGTATAAAACTATTTCTCTTAAATATAAAGAAGAAAGGCCCAAATTTTCTTCAAAAACAGATGATGATCGTACATTGCTGAGTAATGGAATTTACCTTTTTGGTCAGTCTCCACAGCCAGAGCAAATTCAGAATGAGTATTTTGTATTCAAGCTACAAAATGGTAAAGTCATAGGCGCTGTTTATTTACCTCATTCAGCTTTTTATTGCTTTTATGGAATTTATGAGCAAAATAGCTTAGATGTAAAAGTTGTAGATAGTTATGATAATAGTGCTTCTGATTACATAGTAGATTTACAAAAATATCATTGGATCGACCGTGTTAGTGAAAATGATGCCAGGATATTAAGTACTTGCCAAACTAACCATCAAAATTTGGCTTGGTAATTTTAACAATTAATAATTAATAATTAATAATTAATTATTACCTCTCCTTTAAAACGGATAGGATTGATGCTTAAGGAAATTTTTTCTTTTTATCTCTTTAAAAGGGAAGGCTTTAAACAACAATTTTTCGTTTAATATTACCTAAATCTAACTAAGTAAAAAGCTAAATTTGCTCCTTGCAGATATTAATATTCAATACCGGGTTGCGCCCTCACACCTTGTTCTCTAAAAGGATGCTTAATCATCTTCATTTCTGTAACTAAATCTGCCCTTTCAATTAATTCTGGAGGGGCACCCCTACCTGTAAGAATAACATGAGAATCTTCTGGTTTCTCTTCTAAACCAGCTAACAAGTCTTCTAACTTTAAATAACCCAATTTCAAACTAACATTAATCTCATCAAGTAATACTAATTTAAAATCTGGGTTGCGGATATAAGATAAAGCCAAATTCCAAGCTTCATAAACTTTTTTAATATCGCGATCGCGGTCTTGAGTTTCCCAAGTAAAGCCTTCTCCCAAAGCATGAAAAGATAATTGTTCGCCCCATGTAGTAAACACTCTTTTTTCTGCGGGTTCCCAAGCACCTTTGATAAATTGAACAATTGCCACTCGATAATCATGACCTAAGGAGCGCATTACCATACCCAATGCTGCCGTGGTTTTGCCCTTACCGTTGCCAGTATTGACAATAATTAAGCCTTTTTCCCGAGCAGCTTGAGATACTCGTTGTTCTTGTACTTCTTTGCGACGCTGCATTTTCTGTTTGTATTGTTCGGCAGTTAGAGATGTCATATCAGTTATCAGTTATCAGTGTACAAAATAGTTTATTATCACAATTAGTATTAGTTTGTCAATTTAGTAATTTTGCCTAATTTTTGTAGATAATAGATGTATCCAGAAAATAAACTTGCTCTTTATTTGCTATAAAGTAGAGTTTCATTAATTGATAATGGATAATTGATAATTACCTCTGGTTAAAACCGTTACGGAATTGAATAGAAGGAGATATTATTTCTTCTCTTGGTTGATTGGATATGCTTAGGGAACCCATCCATCCCTCAACCGCTTTTTTTTCCCTTAAAAGGGGAGGCTTTAAACCAAAATTATTTAATAATTAATAATTAATAATTCGGTAATAACTCAAAAAATGATTTCCCCTGTTTTTTTCCTAAAAATATCTTCCCTATTCTTTACTTTTACAAAAAGTCTATATCTTTTTCGGAAAAGTCTAATATATTGGTGTAATTATAATCAGAATTTATTTTTTATTTATTAACTTCTTGAGGAATATAAATAATGGAACCTATAGAATTAACTGCAACAGCGATCGCCTACCTTCTTTTAAATAAATATGTGGAAAAAGCAGGGGAGGGTTTAAGTGAAAAGACTTTTGAGCTAGCGGGTAAGTTATGGCAACGGATAAAAGGAATGCCTGGGAATACTTTTGCTGCTTTGAAACCTGCACAAGAAAATCCTTTTCCTGAAGATTTTGAGCGAGCGATACGGGAAATGGAGGCGGTGGCCAATCAAAACTCGGAACTTAACCAAGATATTATTGATGTGGTTGCGGTTGCTAAAGAGGAACATCCAGAATATGTGAAAAATCTTGAGGCGAAGTTGGAACAAATGAAGTCTCAAGGAACCGTAACTGCTGAGAATATTAATGCTCTGTTTCAGGAAAGCACTATTACTGGAAGTGCTGTAAATAGGGATCATAATAATAATGTAGTTATTCAAAATCCCACATTTAATGCTCCAGTTAACTTTTGACAGCAGACGTCGGGAGGGGCACCGACAAAGAAAAGTACCCAATCTCAACATCCTAACCAAAAATACTATATTCCTGGGGAGGAATATTTAGACAATAAGGTTTTTGTGGGTAGGGAAAACGAACTTGCCCAACTCGACGCATTGCTAAAAAATAATCAACGGGTTGCTGTTACTTCTATTTCGGGAATGGGGGGTGTGGGTAAAACGGAACTTTCCCGTCGATACGCTCATGGTAATAAGTCTGCTTACCCTGGTGGTATCTGTTGGTTGGAAGTACCTGCCGAGAATGTGGGTATTCAGATACTCATGTTTGCTCAGAATAATCTCGGACTTATTCTCCCGGAAGAGGAAGAATTACCCGGAAAGTTGCACTACTGTTGGCAACATTGGTGTGAGGGAGAGGCGTTACTTATTTATAATGATGTGACTGACTACGAAACTCAGGTAAAGCCTTTTTTGCCTCCCGACTTGTCTCGGTTTCGGGTACTGCTGACGACTCGTAAATATCTTGGTTCGGCATTTCAGTCCTTGCCTCTGGATGTATTGACACCTTCGGCAGCGATGGAGTTATTAAAGTCTATATTGTTGCCAAGAAAAAGAGTTTTGCAGGAACCCCAGTCAGCAAAAGCCAGGGAACTTTTGAAATGGTTGGGTTATTTGCCTCTGGCGATTCAATTAGTGGGGCAATTTTTAGATCAGTATTGGGAGACTTTGAATAGGGATAATTTGGCTTTGACAAAAATGCTCCAGCGTTTACAGGGAAAAAGTCTGGAACATCGGGCGATGTTGGCTAATGAGTTGATTAATTATCCTAATGGTGTGGCAGAGGCGATCGCTTTGAGTTGGGATAGGTTGGATAAAAAGACTCAAGAAATAGGTTTGCGGTTGGGGTTGTATGCTTTGGCTCCTTTTCGTTTGTCGTTGGATCAAATAGAGGATGATGAGGAGTTGGAGGTTTGGGAAATTGCTATTGGGGATTTGCTAAATCTGCATTTGTTGAAGGGTGTTGAGTATGGGATTTATAGTTTGCATCCTTTGGTGCGGGAATTTTTGCAGATGAAGTTGAGAGAATATTCGGGGGTGGATGAGTTGAGGCGTGGTTTTGTTGAGGCGATGGTGGAGGCGGCGAGGAAAATTCCTGATGAAATTACAATTACACGGCAGCAAGTTCAGGAAGTTGAGGTTGATATTCCTCATATTGAGGAGGTAGCAGAAAATTTAACTGAGTATTTGAGTGATGATGATTTGATTGTTCCTTTTAATAGGTTAGGTCGGTTTTATGAAGGTCAAGGATTTTATCCACAGGCACAACCTTGGTTAGAGAAGGGTAAAGAAATAGCAGAAAAACGGCTGGATAAAGATAACTCTGATGTTGCGACTCTCTACAACAACCTAGCTTTATTATATGAATCTCTTGGGAAATATGAAGCAGCAGAACCTTTGTACCTGCAAGCCATTGAAATCGACAAAATCGCCCTACCGGAAAATCATCCACAGCTTGCCACCCATCTCAACAACCTAGCTTTATTATATGAATCTCTTGGGAAATACGAAGCAGCAGAACCTTTGTACATGCAAGCTATTGAAATCGTCAAAACCGCCCTACCGGAAAATCATCCCTCTCTTGCTAGCAGTCTCAACAACCTAGCAAGTTTATATTATTATCAAGGGAAATACGAAGCAGCAGAACCTTTGTACCAACAAGCCATTGAAATTGACAAAACCGCCCTAGCGGAAAATCATCCCTCTCTTGCTAGCAGTCTCAACAACCTAGCAAGTTTATATTATTATCAAGGGAAATACGAAGCAGCAGAACCTTTGTTCCTGCAAGCTATTGAAATCGACAAAACCGCCCTAGCGGAAAATCATCCCTCCCTTGCTAGCAGTCTCAACAACCTAGCAGAATTATATTATTATCAAGGGAAATACGAAGCAGCAGAACCTTTGTACCAACAAGCTCTTGAAATTGTCAAAATCGCCCTACCGAAAAATCATCCTGAACTTGCCATCCACCTCAACAACCTAGCAGAATTATATCGTTCTCAAGGGAAATACGAAGCAGCAGAACCTTTGTACCAACAAGCCATTGAAATCGACAAAATCGCCCTACCGGAAAATCATCCACAGCTTGCCATCCACCTCAACAACCTAGCAGAATTATATCGTTCTCAAGGGAAATACGAAGCAGCAGAACCTTTGTACCAACAAGCCATTGAAATCGACAAAATCGCCCTACCGGAAAATCATCCACAGCTTGCCATCCACCTCAACAACCTAGCTTTATTATATAAATCTCTTGGGAAGTACGAAGCAGCAGAACCTTTGTTCCTGCAAGCCATTGAAATCGTCAAAATTGCTCTACCCGCAAATCATCCCAACCTTGCCACCCACCTCAACAACCTAGCTTTATTATATAAATCTCTTGGGAAGTACGAAGCAGCAGAACCTTTGTACCTGCAAGCTATTGAAATCGCCAAAATTACCCTACCGGAAAATCATCCATTACTTGCCACCCACCTCAACAACCTAGCAGGATTATATTATTCTCAAGGGAAATACGAAGCAGCAGAACCTTTGTTCAAAAAAACACTGGATATTTTAGAACAAAAATTAGGTGGGGAACATCCTCATACTAAGATGGCGCGAAAAAATCTCCAACTTTGTCGGCAACAATTTCTGGAGTAGGGGAGTGAGGGAGCAGGGGAGTAGGGGAGATCGAATTTTGTCTGCTCAGTTTTGCTGATAACTGATAACTGATATAGCGCTACGCGCAAGGCAACAGGCAACAGGCAACAGGCAACAGGAGAATACAAAAGAGTTTTCCTACGGAATGCTGCGCAAACAGCTTCTATTCATGTCCTAACCTTAATGCGTAGCGCTATAACTGAAAAAGTTCGGGCCCGAATTTATGTCTAGCTTTTCTTTTCCTCAATTAAGCAACTCCATAATCAGTATATTCCCGCATTTCAGGAGCTTGAAATCCCAGAACAATATCTTCTTTTGGTACTCCTTGTTCCACAAGTTCTTGAGCAATTCTGATTTCCGTCATATTTTGCTCTACCCAAATCTTTTCTCCTTTAATATCCAAATGTAAAACACAACCATAAGCTCGCCGATAACCATCCCATCCTACATTCATAACCATATAATGGTCTTGTTTTGTATCAAAAACCGTGTAATTATCTATCTGACCATTTGATATGGGTATAGCAGCATAAACTGTTAATAAAGACTGAATAATATTGCGATAAGATTCTAATTTATCCATCTTACAATTATATCATGTTCGGTTGAATAGTTATGATTAGGATATAGATGGAAGAGACACTTCAAACTCTTGAGATTGCTTCCTTCCACTCCGTTCCAGTCGCAATGACTTTATAGTTAGTGTTTATCCGAACATGATATTACCTCCTGTTTTGGGTCATAAATAATTAGTTTTATTTCATACCTTTCTAAAGATATTTGGGCAAATTCCCGCTTCAAAAAAGTATTATAAGCAAGCACAGGTATTGCTAAATATAAAATTCGTGTTGGCTCGCTAATTTCTAAAGCTAACCGATAATTCAAGAACTGTCCTAAAGCACCATGGTAATCTGTTAATGGCGAATCAGTCAAAAAACTTTTAATCTCAACTGCAATTTTTTCTTCACCGCGCTCTGCTGCTAATAATTGTTCTGCACCTAAATCAATTTCAAATTTAGTTCCGCCTACTTCCAGTAACAGGGGATCGTCGGTTATCTGCCATTTTTCCTTTTCCAAAGCAATTCTAACCACAGCATGAAATTTATCTTTAGCAGCCATTTTTACCCTTTTCTAATTTACTCATTATTATGGTTGAATTGTAATATCTGAAAAGAAAAGCGCTGTAAACTATAGAATTCAGAATTCATAATTGGTAAATTTACCTTTAATTCTAATCTTGTCTGCTCAAAATATCAACTTTTTGAACTTTAGCAACTGAAAAGGAGCGATCGCCTGCCCACTATGTTAATATAAATAAAATTAAATTATCAATCAAAATATCAACAATATATGTCAATTACAATTAACCTGACTCCAGAATTAGAAGCACAACTCCAGGAAAAAGCAAGTCAAAAGGGACAGGATATTTCCCTAGTTGTCAGCGAATTACTTGCCAGAGTTTTAGAGTGGGAAACTGCTGATACCGAAGAAGCTATTAAAGCTATTCAGCAAGGGTTAGATGATTTTGAAAATGGACGATTTCGTTCTTTTGATGAGTTTGCTGAAGCACAACGCCGTAAATATAATTTGGCATTAGAAGAATGAAGTATCAAATAGAAATTTCTAGTGTTGCAGAAGCAGAAGCAGATACAGCATTTCAATGGTTGTGTCAAGTTGCATCAATTGAAACAGCAAGACATTGGTATCAAGAGTTGTTAAAAACTATAGAATCTCTATCAGAAATGCCAAAGCGTTGTCCTTTAGCGCGAGAAAATGACTACTTCAGTCAAGAAATTCGGCAACTTATCTACGGTAGGGGGCGTAATTCATATCGAATTATTTTCACTATTGTAGAGAGTCAAGAAGTTTCTAGAGTTCGGATTATTCATATTCGCCACGCTGCACAGCAAACAATTGGTGAGGCTAAAGATAACTCTGAGGAAACTTAATTGCTAAAAATATCATATTCAGTTGAAATTTTTCACCCCAAAGTAGTCTGTAGAGTGGGCCAATAGTCATGTATTTAGATTCATGGTCAACCTTTTGAGATTTGCCCACCTTATCTTAAACAGCGATCGCTAATTTTTAAGCAGACATTATATCAATTTTTTCATTTTCTAGAGCTTCATAAAATTTTTGCCAGGTCAACTGGGTTGCATTCAGAAAAAATCCATGATACTATTTGTATAGTTTGATGTTTTCGCACCTACGCATGACTTTTTATTCAACTAAGAATTAGAAAAGGCTTGATACCCTTCAACAAGAACAAAAACAAAAGAGAAAGGATGTCAAATACAATCTATAATTAAAATGACGCAAATCTTATATTATAGATTGAAAATGCTACCAGTTGACCAAGCAGAGTCAATCATTTTAAACCTAGTACAACCCTTAAATACCCAGAGGGATGTAGAAAAAGTAGACCTCTTAACCGCATCGGGGCGCATATTAGCCACCCCAGTCACCAGTAAACTGAATTTTCCCCACTGGGATAATTCAGCAATGGACGGCTATGCAGTCAAATTTACAGATGTCAAAAACTCTAGTCCCGAAAATCCAACAGCCTTAGAAATAATAGAAGAAATTCCAGCCGGGTATCAACCTCAACAGCAAGTTCAACCAGGACAAACAGCTCGTATATTTACAGGTGCTTGTATGCCTGTAGGAGCAGATACAGTAGTCATGCAAGAAGTAACTCAACGACAAGGCAACAAAGTACTCATCCAAGAAACCCCAAAACCCCAAGAATTTGTAAGATATCGTGGTTCATTTTATACCGCTGGTACTCCCTTACTCCAGCCTGGAATTATCTTAGGTGCTTCAGAAATAGCAGTATTAGCAGCACTTCAATGTCCAGAAATAACAATTTATCGCCGACCTAGAGTCGGAATATTGTCCACAGGCAACGAATTAGTCACGCCAGACCAACCCCTACAACCAGGTCAGTTAGTAGACTCAAATCAATATGCCTTAGCAGTAGCTGTAGCACAAACAGGTGCAGAAGTAATACGACTGGGTATTGTCCCAGATGAACGAGAAATATTGAAAAAAACTATAGCTGAAGCGATCGCAACTACAGACTTTTTACTGTCCACCGGAGGAGTCTCAGTAGGAGACTATGATTATGTAGAAGATATTCTCAAAGAGTTAGGAGCAGAAATTCATATTCATTCTGTGGCAGTTAAACCAGGAAAACCATTAACTGTTGCGAAATTTGCTGATGCTCAATGTGTATATTTCGGTTTGCCAGGAAACCCAGTTTCAGCCTTAGTGAGTTTTTGGCGGTTTGTCCAACCAGCACTAAAAAAATTGGCAGGAGTAGAGCAAGCAGCATGGGGGCCAGAATTTGTCACGGCGCGATCGCTTCAAGATTTACACTCCAACGGCAAAAGAGAAACTTATCTATGGGGTCAACTAAAATCAGGAAGAAATGGCCATGAATTTCAACTTGCGGGAGGCAGTCACAGCTCTGGAAATTTAATTAATTTAGCTGGTAGTACAGGTTTAGCAGTTGTACCATTGAATGAAACTTTGATAAGGACAGGTGAGTCAGTACAAGTGTTAAAAATCAGTTGACGCTCGTCAACATCAGGAAAATAAAAAGGTAATTATGGAACAGTTAATAATCAGTCACTTCAGTTATCAGTTATCAGTTATCAGTTATCAGTACCTCCTGTAATAGGGAGGCTACGAAAATACGGAATTCTCTTTTCTCTTGGTCTCATGGATATGGTTCTGAGACCTTGCCATCCCACCCTATGGTAAGCTTTCCGTAAGGAAAGCTATCGCAAACGCTAACGAACTTTATTATCCCCTGAAAAGGGGAGGGTATAGACCTTATTTTTTGGTTAACAAGAGCAAATACGAAATCAGGAAAATAAAAAGGTAATTATGGAAAAGTTAACAACCAGTCAACAAGAGCAGATACGAATTTTAATTGTGGATGATGATCCAATGATGCAACTTGGGTTAGAGCAAGTTTTGGGCGATTATTCCAATATTGAAATAGTAGGGTTAGCAGATAATGGTAAGTTGGGTGTGTCAGAAGCGATCGAAAAAAAACCAGATTTAGTAGTTATGGATATTGCCATGCCAGAACTTGATGGCATTGCAGCTACTCAGCAAATTAAGGAAAAACTCCCAGATACACGAGTGGTTGTACTTACATCTCACGATAGTCAGCAAGAAGTTCTGGGTGCATTATCTAGTGGCGCAGATGCATATTGTGTAAAGGGGGCGAGTATAGAAAGGTTGATATCTGCTATTACTGCTGCTATAGATGGTGCTACTTATCTAGATCCACAAGTGGGGAGAATGGTGATTCAAAATTTGCAACCAGCATCACCAGCAGTGCCAGAAAATTCAGCTAATTTGTCATCTAGAGAATTAGATGTTTTAAAATTGTTGGTAGAGGGTAAGACTAATACTGAAATTGCTAAAGACCTTTTTTTGAGTCCCAATACTATTAAAACTCATGTTAAAGGTATTATGAATAAACTAGCAGTTGACGACCGAGTTAAAGCAGCGGTTGTTGCTTTGAGAACAGGTTTGGTGTGAATTTGACTTTCAATAATTTAGAATTTAGAATTACCTCTTCTTATAAATAATAGGATTGGATCAAAGGATTTTTTTTCTTTTTATCTCGTAAGAGG
>NZ_JAAHHG010000388.1 GCF_010692555.1 Okeania sp. SIO3B5
GTTTTATAATAGTCTAGGTCAAGTATTAACTGAACAAGGAAATTTTGATGAGGCGATCGCCAGATATCATAAGGCTATCAACCTTAATCCAAGCGGAGCAGACAGCTACTTGGAGTGTTGTGTTGCGTATATTTACAAAGGGGATTTAAGCCATGCTAATCAGTATATTGAGCAAGTTCTAAAATTATCTCCAACGACTCTCAAGGGAAGCTTTTACCACGAGTTTCTTAAAGCAACAGACAAATTAGCTGTTAAAACAAAAATTGATCTTGAAAAAGACCTATTGAGTATTTTAGAAGCCAAAGAAAACCAGACCATAAATGGCGTTTGTTATAGTAAAAGTGTTCGCAGGATTTTGAAATTAGTTGAGGACTACCTAAGTCAAGTTAGCGATAAAAATGAGCTACAAAGTGTTAGTTTCCACAGAACTCATAGATGTCTCAGTGAAATGATTTTGCCGGGGGGAGACTACTTAGATATATTAAAACAATTGCATTTTTGGTTGAAGCCTAATACTTACCTCGAAATAGGTATTAAAAAAGGTCATTCTTTTCGTCTGGCTAATCCACCTACTATTTCAATTGGGATAGATCCTCAACCGAAGTTAAGGAAAACTCCACCTTGTGCAAAAGTTTTTGCTGTGACTAGCAACGAATTTTTTCAAAACTATAGTGTTTTATCAGAGTTGAAAAATCAAACAATAGACTTTGCCTTTATAGATGGATTGCATTTGTTTGAGCAGTCTATTCAAGATTTTATAAACTTAGAAAAGTACAGTAATAAAAAAACAGTAATATGCTTCCATGATACTTTACCCCTCGATAAGATAACATCCAATAGAGATTTTTCAACTATGTTTTGGAGTGGTGATGTCTGGAAAGTGGTTCCCATACTAAAGCAATACAGACCAGAATTAGAAATATTCACAATACCCACTAAACCAACAGGGTTGACCATAGTTACTAATCTCAATCCTGATTCTACATTTCTATCTGACCATTATGACAAAATTATCAATGAATACATGAGTAAGGAATGGATAGATAATTATGAGTTACGTTATGCTATGCTTTCCGTTTTTAACAATAATTGGAATCAAATTAAAGCGAGGTTAGGAGAAAGTTTAAATCGCTAAAGAGCCTTAGTTTAAAAAAAAAAAATTATTCTCTAAACGCAAACTTTGACTCATAATTATTAACATAAATACTTTGTAATTTAAAACAGCTATAAAAAAATATGAACGCAAAAGAAGATACCAAAATTATTTGGGTTGTCGAACAAATTAGCGAAAGAAATGCGGGCTATACAATAAGAACTAAACCTATTACCGATGCTCTTAACAACTACGGCTTTTCAGTCAAAATTATAGAGTTATCAGATTTTATAGCAAACTACCAAAAACTAAAACCAAGTTACCAGATGGTGGTATTTTCTAAGCTATATAACGATCTGGCACTACTATTAGCTTATGACCTAAAAAAATCCGGCAAAACCCTAATTTTCGACTTATTTGACAACTATTTAACCTACTCTCCCACTTCCTTAGCTAGAGGTTTACAAAGAAGAATGGCAACTATGGTCTCTTTAGCAGATGGTGTAATTGCTTCTTCTGAAAACATGAAAGAGGTAGTCCATAGATTAGGGCATCAAAATGTCATACATATCGGCGACCCCATTCAAGCAAATTCAAATAACGACGGATTCCTCAAGAAATGGTCTTCATTAAATGACAAGTTAATATTTACTTGGTTTGGAATTAGTGGTAATCCTTTTTATCGAGCCGGATTAATAGATTTAATTGAATCTGTCCGTAGAATTGCTAATTTGTTCCGACAATTAGAGCCAATTTATCAATGTAAATTAGTAATATGCACTAATGATAATCCCGAAATCGTTAAAGTTTTGGAAGTTATGAGAAGTCATTCAATACCCACCTACTTTCAGCTTTGGGAACCAGATTCTTTTGAGGTACTGATGTCGGAAACCCATTGTGTATTAATTCCTACTAATAACAGCCCTTTTGTGATTGCCAAAACCCACAACAGAGCTTCAACAGCACTAATGTCAGGATGCTTGGTTCTCGTTGACGATCATCCTGAGTATAACAAATTGCTTCCCTACGTTTACCAAAATTGGTCAATCTTTGCATCCGATATATTAAATCTTAAGGGGGAACAGATTATTGGGAAACTCAAAAAGGCTCAGGAGTTTTTAATCTCTGCATATTCCACAGAAAAGTTTGCTAGCCAACTAGCTACTTTTTTGGGTAATGAATTAGTTAAAAGCAGAGAAAATAGTAATTCCAACAACTCTTTGGATAGTAATTTCTTGCCTGTATTTTTAGTAGGTAAAAATAGTGGTGGTCCTAAAATCAAACTAGCAAGAATGTTAAATTATTTATGTGTTGGTTCTAAGTTAATTCGTCCTACCCTTAACTACGATATTGAATTTGGTATTAGCAACTATGGTGATTTTCTAGAAATAACTTTTAATAAAAAAGGGATTAAAGATTGCTTACCAAAAATACCGTCAAACTATGAGATTTTGAGGAAGGAAGCAAAATTAATTAAAGTAGTTATGAGAGAGCTGTCATCTGACAATCAAACTAAGTTGATGCAGGTAAAAAAATACCAAAAACTCAAAGAATCATGGGTAGATTATGAAAATAAGTTTTATCAATATATGTTTAGCCTAATCATTGGATTTCTTAGAGAACTTGGGTATAGTGAATTGTTCTTTAATGAAGAAGGGGTAGAGGATATTATTTACCCAAATTTCAGCGATCAAGAACTTGATATATACGAACGACTCAAAACAGTAATGGTCTGAATCTTGATTTGTTACTTTCCAATGAAGCGTGCTATCGTGATTCTTTAGTATTGCTCAAATCAAGTAAAAAACACCCAGGAACACAAAAATGAAAATTCTATCCGGTAATTTCCTTTCACAAATTGTCGCTATTTTTAAACGGGCAAACCGACAGCAATTGGAAAAATCACAAATTATTGCCGAATTAATGAAAATTTGTGAAGAATCAACTATTCAAGTAGATTTAGACTCCAAACGTTTAAAAAAGCCTTCTACAATAGACCAGTCTATTATTCAAAAACAACGCCAGTTTGACCCAGAATCTTTAGATACTCTTAACTGTTTACTACCTTGGTCAAGTTACAATTTACTAGAAGATTCAATGATTTTAGGGAGTGCTTATACTTCCCAAAAACGTTCAGCACCTCATAGCATTCCTGATAAGCACATAAATGTTCTGCAAAAATACTGCGATTTAAGGGAATGTAGTGCCATAGAACTTGGCTGCTTTGAAGGACATTATACGGCTTCCTTGGCAACCATTTGTAAAAAGGTATATGGTTTGGATTCTCGTATTGAAAATGTTATTAAAACTTTAGTTCGCTGTTGGTTTTTAGGTTTAGAAGACAAAGTTTATGTGGACTTAATAAATTTAGAAACAGATAACTTAGTTAATTTTTATCAAGCAAGATATCAAGTAGAAAAGATAGATTTAGTTCACCATCGTGGGGTTTTATATCATTTAGCTAATCCTGTTGCTCATTTGATTGATGTTAGTAAGTTATGCAATAAATATTTGTATCTTCACACTCAATATGCAACCCACGAGCAAGCTGCCACAGAATATGAATCACCATTGGGGAAATATAAAGTTTTTGCGTATAAAGAAAAAACTATTAACTACGCTCCTTTTGCAGGGATGGTGCCTCAAGCAATTTGGTTACAAAAATCAGACTTATTTCGGATACTCAAACAGTTAGGATTGACACAAATTAAGGAAATTTCAGATACTCAAGAAAGAAATGGCGCTCGTATTGAATTAATTGCTGCTAAAACAGGTGTTAAACTGAGGTAAGAACTGTCAGTTGAGGCTGAACCCAACTCTAGAGAGGGAAAATGTCTCCATAAGGATGAGTTTATTCGGAAATGTAGCGAATTACTTGAACAATTATTTCATGAACAAGAGAAAACTAGCCATAACCCTGATACAGCAGATTTCGGGTAAATTATGAAAACATTATAGTGCGCATCTTGCTGTTATTTACCCCCGATAGGTTACCTGATAGAGTCGCAAAGTACTGTATTTTATTAATTTTGGTCTTTGTGATTATTACCTATTTCAATACGAATTAAGCTATAGTTTTTCGGTAATTTAGCTTCGTCACTATCAACTTTGTGTATAGTACAGTCAATATTATTTTCAATTAAAAAATTGCTATTACCAAGTTTATTCAAAGTTTTTGACGAATTTGGGAAAACAATTTGCATAAAACCTCCTGGTTTGAGCAGATCGCAAGCATCAATTAAAAACTTATCTATGTTTTCTATCTCAGTCAATGGTTCTAATGGTTCTAAAAAGTTACCCATATCGACCATTAAAAAGCTTTTTTTACTAATTGGAGGAACATTTATTTCACCTCTCATCTGAATAAATAATGTGTTTGATTCCTCTAGATAAAAACTAGCTCCTAACCCCTTCCGAACAATATAAACGCCAGCCTCTTTAACTTTTGGTATTTTAGAAATAAATCGCAAAGGAAGTCCTGCGCGAGTAATTTCGTCAAGAATAGTTCCAAAAAAGCTATCAAGTTTATCGTAAGTATATTTTTCGATTTTTATCGGGTTAAAGTCCATCAGTTTTCTAGGAGAAAATTCAAGAACTTTATTTTTGGTATATATTAAACAATTGCTGATTTTATTATGTTGATACATGACAGGTTGGCAATTCCAGCCCTCATTGATAAATTGCTGCTTTATTGCGCTCCTATCAACGCTGTAGTATGACTTTGAAAACACCTCATCTCGATTTAACTCACGGCCAATCGATTTTTTAGTCATTACCCATAATTTTTTCTCGATAAAATATACAATTCGACGATAAGTAATATCTAATACTCTGAATCCATTACTTTGAGCAAAAGTAACAATTTTCTCAAGCTCTTTTGAGCGAAACATTAAAAACCAAAATCCAGCTTCCTTTAAAATATAAGGTTTGTCCTCTTTGGCTAAATTAGCAATCTCTTCTGACAATGCTTTTCCCTTATTAGCAATACCATGGGTTTGTGTCCAATTTGTTGAATCAATCTGTAACGAACAAACCATGACTTCATGGCAATTTTTCAATATTGAGAGTTGTTCATCAATAGTACCAATGGGAATCTCAATATCTCCATCAGAAGCTATTATGTAATCATAGTTGTTGTAATCAAGCATTTCTGTAGAAATGGCATGATCGAAAGCATTATTTGTAATATTATTAAGAAACTTAACGTATTTGAAAATTATCCCTTTATTAGCTAAATCAGATAAGTATGGACTAAGTTCTGACTCTGTTGCTATTGAATAATTTTCTACTACATAAATATCTAGTTCAATCCTTTCAGAAATGCGATGTTTTTCTTCAATTACCGATTCAAGGCTGCGAGAAACAACCTTAATATTTAAAAATGCCAGAAGGATACAGGCTATTTTTATTTTGTTATCACTATTGTTTTTTTGTTTTTCAGAAATCATAATCTTCTCAATTTGTAATATAGGCATCTGCAATAATTCACCTAAAACTCCTGTAAAAGGTTGTTATGTTTTAACTTTCGGAGAAGTCTAATGTAGACTTGTTCTGTAACAGTCTTGCTATTATTGATTTAGACTGGAAAGAAAAGCTTTTTCTAGTTCGAGAAGATCGCGCTTACGTTTTTTAACAAACTTAGCTGGATAACCTAAATAAATACCAAAAGCTTTGCAATTTTTTCTGACTAGACTAAGAGCACCAACAGCAACTCCTTCCTCTAAAGTAACTCCAGGAAGAATTACAGTTCCAGAACCGATAATTACATGTTTCCCTAAATAGACATCACCATGGGTAACACCTGCATATTGACTAGGTATAGTAGGGTTAGTCATAGTTGCACCAGAATAATCATCATTACTAGAATAAATCGATACTCGCGACGAAAGACCAGAAAAGTCAGATAAAGTAATCTTTCCAGCACCTATCAATGATGAATATACTGCAATATGAACATGATTGCCAATAAAAATACCCCCTTCACCAGCGGATAGTACACAAAAATCATCAATTCGTGCAGAATTACCTATAGAAATATTAGCACAGTTGTAGAATGAAGCCTTATCAGAGATAGTGACATTTTTTCCTATGGAAGCAAACCCCATAGATTCAATAACCGAAGGTTCTAATTTTGCCATAATTAATTATTTTTTCTTTATTAAATCAACAATAAATAACTGTTCATCTTGGGTTAACGCTGGATAAATTGGTAAACAAAGAATTTTAGAGGCAACATCAGTCGCTACGGGCAAGTTACTCCGATTTGCAGATGCCAAACCTTTGTACATGGGAAAATCAGAAATAAGGGGATAAAAATAGCGACGAGAAAAAACATTTTTTTCTTTAAGCTTGTCATATAAACCATTTCTACTTAGGGGATAATCTGCTTCCACCATAATGGGAAAGTAGGAATAGTTTGAACTTTGTTTGCCATAACCTCCTAGACAACTTATCCCCTTTACATCTTGAAGCAATTTACGATATAAAGTATCTATTTTTTCTCGTTTACTTAAAGCTTCATCAGCATATTTTAATTGTAATAAACCAAAAGCTGCATTGAATTCGCTCATTTTGCCATTAATACCCGTAGCAACAACGGTCACTTCATCTACAAACCCGAAATTTTTTAACCTGTCTATACGCAACTTGGTTTTAGCATCAGGGCAGACAATTGCTCCACCTTCAAAAGTATTGAATACTTTAGTCGCATGAAAACTAAGTACAGATAAATCTCCATAATTAAGAAGACTGTTTTCATTAATTTTGACACCAAAAGCATGGGCAGCATCATAAATAACTTTAAGATTATAATTGTCAGCAATCTTCTGAATAGCTTCTACATCACAAGGATATCCGTAACAATGTACTGGTAGAATTGCTGTGGTTTTGGGGGTAATAGCTGCTTCAATTTTAGCAGGGTCAAGATTTAGTGTATGGGGATCGACATCTACAAACACAGGTTTAATACCATTCCACAAGAGGGCGTGAGTTGTGGCTACAAAAGAGTATGGAGTAGAGATAACTTCACCTGTAATGCGTAAAGCTTGAAGTGCTGTAACTAAGGCAATAGTACCATTGGTAAATAGGGCAATGTGATTAACGCCTAAATATTCGCAAAGTGCTTGCTCCAACTGCTGATGAAATTGACCACTATTTGTGAGAATTTGACTATCCCATATTTTATTCAAATAGGGCATAAATTCTTCCAAGGGTGGTAAATAAGGTCGGGTTACAAAAATCGGGTTATTCATAAAGACTTTCTTTTTTCTATAAAGTCGGCTGTTGCTTTTAAATAATCTATTGGTTTCTTAGTTATTTTACTAACCGCTAAGTCTAACAAAGATAACTCTACGTTACCACAAAAATCTGCAATTGATTTAACAACTTCTGGAGTTAATATCATTAGCTTTTCATAATAAACAAGTAATTCAAGAAATTATATCTGGCTATAAAATCCCAAAAGCCTTGATATAAGATAATTTGTACCATTAAAACTAACTGTATTTTTAGCCAAAAATGAGAGCTGGTTATACAATACTTTGGAGTAAGAATTAGTAGACATTGAAACGAACTCCCAAAAAGAGTTAACATTACTAACCAAGGGCAATAAAGGATAATTTATTGTATCAACGCCAAAGTCATCAACCGTCCAAATACATACTGGAATATTACACAAAATTGCATCCAAAATAAAAGTTGAAGGCGGACTAATTATTCCTTGAAAAGAAGATAGTCTGGAAATTGAAAGCACATCATTGTAAAATGTAATTCCTTCAAAAATTTTGTTTACTTCTAACCATCTTTTACCCGGATGACACCTCACAGTCAATTCAACTTTAGAAGAAGAGTTAAGATAATCAATAAATTGTAGATATTTATGAACTGGAGTTTGGTCTTTAAAACGAACGGAGTGAAGATTTTCTCCAAGCAAAAGCTGAAATTTATTGTTTTTTGTTTCAACAATACTTTGGGAATTAGTTAAATTAGGATCGTGAAAAAGACTTCTGTATTGAAAGGAGTCATTAGCAATAGATTTAATGACTCCTACAGGAATACACTTGTTAATTTCAGTAGGGTAAATATTACTATACTTTGATGGATGGTTCCAAGTAAAGATGAAATCAGATGCAAATCTAACACCATCAGGCAACTGAAGATTATGTGCTTTATGATGGTTTAAGCCAACATTTTCATAACCATGTTGAACAGTTAATTTGAGTACGGACGACCCTAATATTTTGCAGACAGTATGACCAAAAGAATGTCCTGAAACTGATGACTCGGAGGATGTAAAAAGCACATCATTTTTTTTAAAGAAATCAATTACTTCGTAAGGTGTCTCGACAGGATAATAAGCAACATTTAAAACTTGTAAAACAGTTAAATAAGAATTAGTGATAGGAAAAGAAGAAAACCTTTTAGTAAATAAAACCTTGATTTTGAAGCCATGAAACTGACTAGCTATAGTCTTAATAATCGGAATCAGAACCTCAAAATCTTGAATCAAATCCAAAATAAATATGCAACTAGGATTGTTTTTTTGGGAAGAAAGAGCAGCTTTTTGCCACAAACTACCTGAAATACTAGGAAAATTAGTTAAACGCTCCTTACTACTAACAGTAAGCTCAAAAATATCAATGAAAGAATAATTTTGAGGATATGTATTAGCTGAATCAAACGAATGGTTGAAGAAAACTTTATAACCTAAGCAGTCAAGTTTTGCCCACAACAAACTCTGTTGATTAGAATATTCTCCGAGAAGCACCTGACGATTGAAAAAAATAATCAGAGTATGTCTTTTTAGCTCAATTAATAGATTCTCTGCGATCGCATCACAGCAAATAAAATTTAATTCTTGATTAAAACTAATAAATTTAATAGATAAACCTACTTCAGACTTCAAAAAAGGCTCTAAAAACTCAACAGTTGAATATATTTTTCCTGGCTCTAGAGGAAAAATTACTGAAAATTGAGATAGCCTATGAACCAAGTCTAAAAAATCACTTGATTCAATAACAAGGTTGTGGTAAATTCCTGTTGCTTGTTTGTTTTTTATGGTGGTTGATGGACTCATACTGGGATAGCGACCTTAGTTAGTAATTATATCAACGGGTAAAAGTTAGTTGGTTTGGTAATAAGTCCTAAATTTTTAATTGAGGAAAGTAATCTTAATGACGCTGGATACTCACTTGTGTCTGCTCGCGAAGCTCTACCATTATGAACTGCGATGCAGTCATTAACAATAATATGATTCAAACCGTCTTGAATTGCCCGGAGACAGAAATCAACATCGTTGTAATCTGTGGGAAAGTTTACGCCATCAAGACCATTTAAAGACCAATAAACCTGTTTAGGAATAAATGCCAAAGCAAAAGTATTGCCCAAACATAAATAGTTTTTATCCGACAGAAAATCGGGGGGCGCATATTCACCAACAATTCCACCTCCAAAAGGAGCAGTTTGTTTAGGTCTAAAAAACATACCAGCAGACTTAAGAGAATAGGAACCAGAAGGCTTTCTAGCTAAAACTTTACAACCTACCGTAGCAACCTTTGGTAACAAACAGTAAGCTGAAAGTTTTGATAATAAGTCTTCAGAACCAAGTACCACATCATTATTCATTAACACCAAGAGA
>NZ_JAAHHG010000389.1 GCF_010692555.1 Okeania sp. SIO3B5
TACTGTCAATTCCTAAGTCTATTCCGGCTACATATGTTGAGTGTATTTGTGGCTGAAGTGTTTTTTCATACACTACTTCAATTATATAGCAGCTCGTAGCAGGTACTATCCTGACTTCGATGACAGTCTCCACAACTACAGGTATTTTGATTTCACTCATTGATAAGTGACAAATACCATCTTTTAGAGGGGCTTTGTAGACTGATTCTTTTGAGTATATAACTACATTCCTACCTTGAGTTTTATTTTTATACTTTGGTATTTTTGGTTTGCCTAAAAACTTTTGTGGATGTTTTGACCGTTCTTTGATTGCCTGAAAATAACCACGCCAAGTTGCAATCAAGCACTTTATTATTTGTTTTGATACTTTAGTTGGTAATGCTCTATAGGCATCGCTATCTTTGGTGGCGTGGTACAGTTTAGTTAAATCTAGACAATATCCACACTTGAAAAAATGCTGACGACAATAATAGTTAGCCAAGTTGTACAAGTTTTTTGATTTAAAGGCTAACTCATCACACACCCGCCAATAGATATGTGTTCGGTTAATAATATGTCTGTCAACAAGTCGCATTCACCCGCTATAATTCATCTTAAGTTTTGTACATCTTTAATATTACAACACTTTTCTACAAATAGCAACTACTTTATACCATTTTCATTCAACAGTTAATCACCCTTTTGTAGCTAAGTATCACAAAGTAAAAGATAAACTTTCAGCTCAAACAAATAATTATGTATTTCTATATTCTCCTCTAAATTTTAATAAATTTTCAGTGATAGTGATATTAATGAAAAAATTACCTCCCATCACCAAAACACTAAAAGCTACTTACTCCCTCCACTTCCTGGAATGGTTAAACAAATATCAAGTAAGTTTAGCATTTACCTCTAAGACAAATTGCCTCTGCTTCATTGGAGTCAAATCTGACGGCCAAATGTTTACTCCTTTTTGGGAGTTTGATTACCCCAGGAAACTTTATGCAAAGAGCGATCGTTTATATATTTCCACCCAATACCAAATTTGGCAGTTTGAAAATATACTCGAAAACAATAAATTTTTAAAAGGCGAATATGATAAACTTTATGTTCCTCGCGTTGCATACACTACTGGAGAGTTAAATATCCAGGATTTAGTAGAAGATGACAAGGGCGAGATAATTTTTATCAATACTCAATATAGTTGTCTGGCAACTCTTCACCCCAAACACAGCTTTACACCTATCTGGAAACCGCCCTTTATTTCTAAACTCGCCCCCGAAGACCGATGTCATCTCAATGGCCTCGCTATGGTAGAAGGGCAACCGCACTATGTCACTGCTATTAGTCGTTCTGATGTTGCCTGGGGTTGGCAAAGTATGAGGCGTGATGGAGGTGTTGTTATTAACATTAATACTAATGAAATTATTACTGATGGGTTATCAATGCCACATTCACCACGATGGTATAGGGGACAATTGTGGTTACTCAACTCAGGAACAGGAGATTTTGGTTACATTGAAAATGGCAAATTTTTACCTATAACTTTCTGCCCTGGTTATGGGAGAAGTTTAACTTTTATTGGTGATTTTGCTGTGGTGGGTTTATCGAAATTAAGCGATGATTATTTCTCAGATTTGTTAGTAGAAGAAAGGTTAAAAAAACGGAACACAGATATTCGTTGTGGAATAGTAATTATTGATTTGAAAAGTGGAAATATTGTTGAGTGGTTACAACTAGAGCCAGAAATAATTGAACTTTACGATGTAGCAGTTTTGCCAGGGGTTAGCTGTTCGACTACTTTGGGTTTGAAAACTGAAGATATGGCTAAATTAGTAACTATAGGAAATCAGGCAAAAGTGAATAATTTTTCAGTTCTTTCTTCAACAGTTAAATCTAAAAGAAAAAAAAAATTATTGCCTTTACCTGTGTGGTTATTTCTAGCAGTTGACTGGGAACAACAGGAAAGATTAACTCCAGCTATTGCTCTAATTTATATTATTTTAGATAAGCCTGTAGAAGAGCCTTTATTTAGTTTTATTTCTCATCCCAAAATCAGTAAAAATAACTCCCAAAAAGCCAAAGCTTATTTTGAGCAAGGAAAAAATTTGAAAAAACAGGGTAAATATGAAGAAGCTGCTATATATTTTAAAAAAGCAATAGAAGCTGACCATACATATGTTCCTGCCCATAATAATTTAGGTGTTTTACGACAAAATCAAGGTTTATTAAAAGAAGCAATTATTTGTTATGAAAATGTTTTAAAAATCAGCCCTAATTTTCACCCAACTATTACCAATATTGCCTCAATTTACCTCTGTCAAGGAGAGCTAAAAAAAGCAGAAGAGGGATTAAGACGTGCCCTAAAAATCA
The DNA here is from genome assembly GCF_010692555.1 of Okeania sp. SIO3B5. Taxonomy (GTDB): domain Bacteria; phylum Cyanobacteriota; class Cyanobacteriia; order Cyanobacteriales; family Microcoleaceae; genus Okeania. The sequence continues at coordinate 2,353 of NZ_JAAHHG010000389.1, forward strand.
AACCAGATTATGTTCATGCTTTATACCACTTAGGCTTAGTTTACAAACAACAAACTAAATTAAACGATGCTATTAAGTTATTTAAACTTGCAGTCAAATATCAACCAAATTACATTGATGCTTATTTTCAATTAGGGCAAATCTGGGAATTTCAATCTCAATTTTCTCTTGCTAAAATTGCCTACGAAAGATGCAAAAAAATTAACCCTACAGCCGAACATTTATTTGGTCATATCAGCTTTGTCAAACTCAACCTCTGTGACTGGAAAAATTATGATGCTTTTGTTACAAAGTTAATCGACTCAACTGCTAAATATGTGAAAAAGAAAAAAGGTGGTTTTACTATCGCACCTTTTCACTTAAATTTAATTCCTTTACCACAAGACTTATCTTTAGCAGTTGCTATACAGAAAGCTGAATCAATTAACCATCAGATTCTTAATAATAAATTGCAATTTTCTTATCCTCAAAAAACAGGTAAATTGCGTATAGGTTACGTTTCTTGTGATTTTTATGGTCATGCCGTCGGACGATTAATTTCTGGGATATTTGAACGGCATAACCGAGACAAATTTGAAGTTTTTGCCTACCACTTATTAAATGTTAATGATGAAGTAACACAAACTATCAAAAATGGCTGTGATGAATTCCGGTATCTTGACGAAATGTCTGCCGAAAATTCTGCCCACCAAATTAACAGGGATGAGATTGATATATTAATAGATTTAGCAGGTTATACGGGTTACAGTGAACCAAAAATATTTGCTTATAAACCAGCGCCAGTCCAAGCAACATTTTTGGGTTATCCTAATACAATGGGGGCAGATTTTATTCGATATTTATTAACAGATAAATGGGTAGTACCTCCAGAATTAGCAGAACATTACAGTGAGGAAATTATCTATTTACCTCATCAATTTCCTTGTTCGCCCATGGATATTTCTCAAAAGCATTTTAGCCGAGCAGATTTTGGTTTACCAAAAGAGGGTTTTGTTTTTGCCTGTTTTAATCGCCACTATAAAATTACTCCTGAATTATTTGATATTTGGATGCGAATATTACAACAAGTAGAAGGTAGTGTTTTATGGTTGTCTTTTACAGTAGAAGAAGCCATAGAAAACTTACGCCAGAATGCCAAAAATAGAGGGGTAAAACCCGAAAGACTAATTTTTGCCCAAAAAATCCCACACTCGGAATATCTAGCTCGATTGTCTTTGGCCAACTTAGCTTTAGATACCCTGATTTATAATGGCGGTTCTACCACTGTCTGTGCTTTATATGCAGGTTTACCAGTCTTGACAAAACCAGGTTCTACTAATGCAGCTCGGATGGGGGCAAGTATTTGTGCAAGTGCTGGGACAGAGGAAATGATTTGTCATAGTCTGGAGGAATATGAACAGAAAGCCGTATTTATGGGTACTCATCCAGAAGAGTTACTACCGTTGCAAGAGAAATTAAAGATGCGAAATAGTCCTTTGTTTAATCTATCTGATTTTGTGGCCAGTTTGGAAGTCGCATTAGAAGAAATTTGGAATCGTTAGATTCTCAATCCCCCCTCAAAAGGACTCTATTCTGTCATTGCGAGTGAAACGAAGCAATCTCTCAGGAGATGGCCACGGGGGGATAATGCTCAAAGTAATACTTCAAATTCTGGAACCCCCCCTCGCCATGACTTTACCCTGTCATTGGCAATGAAATGAAGCAATCCCCACTATCTAATTTTCAACCAAAAAACAGCAATGCAGAAAGAATGTTATATCTACATAATGACCAATAAACGTAACACCGTTCTTTACACTCGTGTCACCAACGATTTAATCAGAAGAATTTACGAACACAAATCAAAAATTGTAGAAGGCTTTACCAAAAGATATAACGTCAATAAACTGGTTTACTACGAAATGTATGAAGATATCTCCCAAGCGATCGCCCGTGAAAAACAAATAAAAGCAGGTTCTCGACAGAAAAAAATTAACTTAATTAATAGTATTAATCCAGAATGGAAAGACCCGTATTTAGAAATAATCTAACCCTGTCATTGGGAGTGAAATGAAGCAATCTCTAGGGAGATGGCCACGGGGGGGAGCAGTGAAAAACCAATCAGCAAACGGCTATCCATCCCCCCCTCGCCATGACTCTACTCTGTCATTGCGTTAGCGAAGCTTTGCGATAGCAAACGGAACGGAGTGGAGAGAAGCAATCTCTAGGGAGATGGCCACGGGGGAATAAAGCTCAAAGTAATACTTCAAATTATGGAACCCCCCCTCGCCATGACAAAATGACAATTGACATCCTCCCCGGCCTAAAGGCGCGGGGATTCCTACCGAGCCGTAGCTCTTCAGCGAGTTGACGTCTCACAGGCTGCTGCTACCTTGGCGCTAGTCTTACGCTTGCCTCCACATCCGTTTAGAGTCTCGGAATGCCCTCCCGCGACTTATCAAAAATTATTATGGGTGTAAATTTTGTGCTTTCAAGTTTGAACTGCTCATTGACCTGAAAGCTTCCCTTGTTCTGCTCTCAACTGAAGGAGTTTCGACCTAATCTTCTTTTCTACAGTATTTATGAGACAAGGCGGGTTTATAAACCAATTTTAATATAACATAAAAAGTCATAATATGAAAAGTCATAATATGAAAAGTCGCCCTAGAAGGGCGAGGCTTTAAACCCAATTTTATGGTAAAAATTAGGGGAGACTTAGTGCGAGAAAAAGCCTCATTTGAAATTTTCGGTTCTCAACAATTTATTGACTGGTTGAATACTGAAAAGTTGAGTCTAGCATTCACTACTTATCAATCTAATCGACTGTTTTTCATCGGGATTAAACCAGATGGTAGTTTGTCGGCAACTATGCGGACTTTTGATCGCCCCATGGGACTTTATGCAACTGCCGATCGCTTAACTTTGGCCACTCGTTACCAGGTCTGGCAGTTGGAGAATATGGTGGAAAAAGGCCAATTGTTTAAAGACCGTGACAAAATGTATGTCCCTTGTCGTAGTTGGATGACTGGTCAGTTGGATATACATGATATTGTCCAGGCTAAATGGGGAGACAATCCACAACAAGTAATTTTTGTCAATACTTTATTTGATTGTTTGGCTACATTGAGCGATCGCTACAGTTTTACTCCCCTCTGGAAACCACCATTTATTTCTAAAGTGACCCCCGAAGAGCGCTGTCATCTTAATGGTTTGGCCATAGTTGATGGAAAACCAGCCTATTTGACTACTCCCCTGGCTAAAGCTGAGGGGATTCTAAGTAGATACTACGCAACACCGATAAATCCTTATTGCTTCGTTTCTCATGATTCTGACCAAAGATATATTCTTTGGGGACAAGTCAAAGTGCCCCTACACAGTCGGCTTAAGTCTAAACCATGCTTTGCTGCTTACTTTTGTTTAAACGTTTGTATATCCAGATAATAGCACAGGACAACTAAAGTTGTCTAGTCTAAACGACTCGCTTGTTTTCATCCCCCGGTTAAAACATGGGGGCTTTCAACGTCGCTTTTCGGTAACTACTTGTGGTCAATCCGATGTAGTAGATGGGTGGCGAGACCAACGGCGGAATGGAGGTTGTGTGATTGATGTATCCAGTAAAGAAATTATTGCAACTGAACTTTCGATGCCCCATTCTCCCCGCTTTTATCAAAATAAATTGTGGTTGCTAAATTCTGGAAAAGGAGAATTTGGTTATCCAGATTCCCAAACAGGCAAATTTCAACCTGTCAAGTTTTGTGGGGGGTACTTGCGAGGGATGACGTTTTGGAAAAACTACGTTATCGTGGGTTTGTCCAGACCGAGAGAACGAGAACAAACTTTTTCAGGTTTAGTTCTCCAAGAAAGATTAGCAGAAAAGGGAGCAACAGCCTTTTGTGGCCTGCAAGTTATAAACTTGGACACTGGGGATATTGTTCATTGGTTGCGTGTTGAAGGAATCATTGTGGAATTGTATGACGTAGCAGTATTACCCGGAGTACGATATCCAGGTTGTATTGGTTTACAAGAAACAGATGAGTTGAGGCGGGTTGCCACTCGCGATTTGAATGTTGAAGTTTAAAACAGTTAAGACTTATCAGTAATGAGAATAGCATCTAATCTGTCATTATCTGTCATTGCGAGGAACGTTTGCGGAGCATTCCGTCAGGAAAGCAATCTCTAGAATGGGAAAACAACAACGACAGTCTAATATCTTGTCCATCTAAGGGTAGGGACGAGGGACTAAACTCCAATAGTGATTGTGAGGAAAGTTTGCGGAGCATTCCGGAACGGAAAGCAATCCCATTATTTAACACATCTACCTTATTACTACCAGATTATAGTTATGGCTACCGTTCAAATTACCCAAACCGGAATTCCTAATGAAGCTGGCCCAATGCCTGCCATCTTTACTGTGAGTCGGGACGATACCCAGGGCAATATAACAGTCTTCTTTACCATCTCCGGTACTGCCACACAAAACATTGACTACGATATTAGAGGAGTTCGCACCGTAGAGAATACTGTCCCCACAGTAACATTCGATGGAGAAAAAGGCAGCGTTGTTATACCCGCTGAACAAACCAGCGTTGATATACAAATAGTACCCAGGGACGATACCATTACTGATGTTGGAGAAACAGTAACCCTCACCCTCACAGAAGAACCCATCGGCGCACCAGAACAATATGATGTGACTGCAATTCCTGGGAATGAAACAGCAACTCTGACTATTACGGATAATGCCGATCCCACAAATAAAGTAGTGGGAGCTAATGAGATTGTTATTTCTACTACTGCTAATGGTGCTAACTCAGTATTTGCAGTCGATGTGGATGGAGATGGGGATGTGGATGTTCTCAGTTCATTACGCGCTGGCAACAAAATCAACCTGTACCTAAACGATGGTAGCAATAATTTTACTGAACAAATCATTTCTACTAATGTAAATAATGCCTTCTCAGTATTTGCAGCGGATGTGGATAATGATGGGGATGTTGATGTTTTGAGTGCATCAGGGAATGACGACAAAATCGCCATGTACCTAAATAATGGTAGCAATAACTTCACAGAACAAGTTATCTCTACTAATGCCAATCGTGCCCGTTCAGTATTTGCAGCGGATGTGGATAATGATGGGGATGTTGATGTTTTGAGTGCATCAGGGAATGACGACAAAATCGCCATATACCTAAATGATGGTAGCAATAACTTCACAGAACAAGTCATTTCTACTAATGCTGATAATGCCAGGTCAGTATTTGCAGCAGATGTCGATGGTGATGAGGACATGGATGTTCTCAGTGCATCATTCAATGACGACAAAATCGCCATATACCTAAATGATGGCAGCCATAACTTCACAGAACAAGTTATCTCTACTAATGCTGATGGTGCCATTTCAGTATTTGCAGCCGATGTGGATAATGATGGGGATTTGGATGTTTTCAGTGCATCACAGACGGATAACAAAATCGCCCTATACCTAAACGATGGCAGTAATAACTTCACAGAACAAGTCATTTCTACTAATAGAGATGTTAATAGAGTATTTGCAGCGGATGTGGATGGTGATGGGGATTTGGATGTTTTTAGCTCGTCATTCAATACCAACACAATTGCCGTTTACCTAAACGATGGCAGTAATAACTTTACAGAACAAATCATCTCTACTAATGCAAACACTGCTACTTCAGTATTTGCAGCCGATGTGGATAATGATGGAGATGTGGATGTTTTCAGTACATTACGGGATGACAACAAAATCGTCCTCTACGAAACAATATCCATCCCTAAAGTCAGCATCACTGCCACAGGAACTCCCACAGAAGCAGGAGCTACCCCAGGAACTTTTACCATAGATCGCGGTACTGACACCAACGGCGATATCACAGTCTTCTTTACCATCTCCGGGACCGCCACACAAAACATCGACTACGATATTAAAGGAGTTCGCACTGTAGAAAATACTGTCCCCACAGTAACATTCGATGGAGAAAAAGGCAGCATTGTTATACCAAATGGCCAAACCAGCGTTGAAATAGAAATAGTACCCAGGGACGATACTGTTGTTGATGCAGGAGAAACAGTCACCCTCACCCTCACAGAAGAACCCACTGGCGCACCAGAACAATATGATGTTACTACCACTGCGGGGAATGAGACGGCTACTCTGACTATTACGGATAATGCTGCTCCTACAACTAAGGCAGTAGGAGCGAATGAGATTGTTATTTCTAATACTGCTAATGGTGCCCGTTCAGTATTTGCAGCAGATGTGGATAATGATGGAGATGTGGATGTTTTCAGTGCTTCTTCTCTGGACGGCAGAATAGCCCTGTACCTCAACGATGGCAGCAATAACTTCACAGAACAGACGATTTCTACTAATGCTATTGGTGCCTATTCAGTATTTGCAGCAGATGTCGATGGAGATGGGGATGTTGATGTTCTCAGTGCTTCTTCTTTAGACGACAAAATAGCTCTGTACCTCAACGATGGCAGCAATAACTTCACTGAACAAGTTATCTCTACTAATGCTAATGCTGCCCGTTCAGTATTTGCAGCAGATGTCGATGGAGATGGGGATATGGATATTTTTAGTGCATTACGCGCTGACAGCAAAATCGCCCTGTACCTCAATGATGGCAGCAATAACTTCACAGAACAGACAATTTCTAATACTGCTCTGAGTGCCCGTTCAGTATTTGCAGCAGATGTGGATGAAGATGGGGATATAGATATTCTTAGTGCTTCAAGTAACGACGACAAAATCGCCCTGTACGTCAACGATGGCAGCAATAACTTCACAGAACAAGTTATCTCTACCAATGCTGATGCTGCCCGTTCAGTATTTGCAGCAGATGTAGATAATGATGGGGATGTGGATGTTCTCAGTGCTTCATATTACGATGACAAAATCGCCCTATACCTCAACGATGGCAGTAATAACTTCACGGAACAGGTGATTTCTACTAATGCTGATGGTGCTTTTTCAGTATTTGCAGCAGATGTCGATGGAGATGGGGATATAGATATTCTTAGTGGTTCAAGCATTGACAACAAAATTGCCGTATACCTAAACGATGGCAGCAATAACTTCACGGAACAGGCGATTTCTACTAATGCTGATGCTGCCCGTTCAGTATTTGCAGCAGATGTGGATGGTGATGGAGATGTGGATATTTTCAGTGCTTCTTCAGATGATGACAGAATCACCCTCTACGAAACAATATCCCTCCCTACAGTCAGCATTACTGCCGCCGGAACTCCCACGGAAGCAGGAGCTACCCCAGGAACTTTTACCATAGATCGCGGCACGGACACCAACGGCAATATCACCGTTTTCTTTACCATCTCAGGGACTGCTACACAAAACATTGACTACG